>CAIKNO010000666.1 GCA_903828805.1 uncultured Sandaracinus sp.
CGCGGGGGTCCGGCATCGGTCTCTCGCTCGTGAAGCGGATCATCGAGGCCCATCGCGGACGCGCGTGGATCGAGAACGCGGAGGGTGGAGGTGCGCGGGTCACCCTCTCGCTCCCGTTCGCCGCGTTCGCCGGACGCGATGCGGGCACGTTCTCGAACTGGCGCGGAGGGTCCGACGGCGCCGAGTCCACTGCCGATCCCGGCCCGGCCGCAGGGCAGGCGCGCCGCGACGACGACGCGGCGACGGGCTGATCCCCCGTGCTAGCCTCCGGACCGCATGGCCGACGTGCGCCGCATCTTGCTCGTGGAGGACGATCCCGCCCTCGCCCTGGGTCTGGTAGACGCCCTGGAGTTCGAAGGGTTCGGCGTCACGCACACGCGCTCCGGCCACGAAGGCGTGCAGCTCGCCCGAGACGGGCGGCCCGACTGCATCATCCTCGACCTGATGCTGCCGGACACGAACGGCTACCGGGTCTGCGAGCAGATCCGGGCGAACGACGCTGTCGTGCCGATCCTGATGCTCACCGCCCGCTCGCAAGAGGCCGACAAGATCCGCGGGCTCGACGCCGGCGCGGACGACTACGTGACGAAGCCCTTCAGCGTCGGCGAGCTCGTCGCGCGCATCCGCGCCATGTTCCGCCGTGCGACGCGGTCCCATCGAACCGACCTCAAGTTCCGCATCGGAGGCGCCACGGTGGACCCTGCCTCCCAAACGCTCACCGGAGGGCGCGAGCCCGTGTCGCTCTCGTTCTACGAAGTGGAGCTGCTGAAGTGCCTCCACGAGCGGGCCGGCCACGTGGTCAGCCGCGAAGAACTCCTCGACAAGGTGTGGGGCGTCGAATCCGGGCCGACGAACCGCAGCGTCGACAACTTCGTCGTGAAGCTGCGCAAGAAGATCGAGCCCAACCCCGAGAAGCCCGTCCACATCCTCACGGTCTACGGGCTCGGCTACAAGCTGGTGGTCTGACCTCCGACGGGCCTCGGCGGCGCCGAGCCCCTTTTCACGTCGGGCCGGCGCGTGTACACCGTGCCCATGCTGAAGCAGACGGATGTCGTGGTGGGTCAGGGCGCAGAGGCGGTCGCCGGACAGCGGGTCACGGTGCACTACACCGGGACGCTGACGACGGGCGCCAAGTTCGACAGCTCGCACGACCACGGCGAGCCCTTCACGTTCACGCTCGGCCGCGGCCAGGTCATCCGGGGCTGGGACGAAGGCGTGGCCGGCATGAAGGTCGGAGGCTCACGGACGCTGGTGATCCCGCCCGAGATGGCCTACGGCAAGCGCGGGTTCCCGCCGGTCATCCCGCCGGACTCGACCCTGGTCTTCGAGGTCGAGCTGCTCGGCGTCGGCTGAGCCGCGTGGGCGGTTTCTGGACGGTCCTCAGCGTCGTCGAGGCCCTGTGGGTCGCGGGCCTCGTCGCGTGGATCGTCCTCGAGCGTCGATCGCCGGTGTCCACGCTCGCGTGGATCCTCGCCCTCGCCTGGCTGCCCGCGATCGGCATCGCCGTCTACTACCTCGTCGGGCCGCGCCGTCTGCTGCGCCGCAAGCGACGGCGGAAGCGTTCGCAGAGACTGGTGAGCGAGGCCCTCGACTCCCTCGAGAGCGAGACCGGCGACCCCGCGCGGGCGGAGATCGCGCGGCTGCTCGTCGGGTGCGGCGAGTCGCCCCCGATGCGCACCGAGCGCGTGGACCTCTACACCGAAGGACAGCCGTGCTTCGAGGCGATGCTCGAGGCGGTCGCGAACGCGCGGCACCACGTCCACCTGAGCTACTACATCTGGTCCCCCGACGAGACCGGCACCCGCTTCCGCGATGCGCTCGTGGACAAGGCCCGACAGGGCGTGAAGGTCCGGCTGCTGCTGGACTGGGTCGGCTCGTACGACGTGTCCGCTCGCTTCTTCGCTCCGCTCGAAGCCGCGTCCGGGCAGGTCACGTGGTTCAACCCCGTGTCGCTCACCCGCTGGCGACCTCGGAGCACGAACTTCCGCACGCACCGGAAGATCGTGGTCTGCGACGGCCGGGTGGCCTTCACGGGCGGCATGAACGTGTCCAACACCCAGACCGCCGAGGCCACCGGCACGCGGGCGTGGCGCGACACGCACGTCCGCCTCGAGGGCGCGGCCGTGCACGCGTTGCAACGGGTGTTCCTCGAGGACTGGCACTACGCGAGCGACGAGGTCGTGGCCGGATCCGCGTACCTCCCGCGCGCGGCGTCCCGCGGCGAGGAGCTCGTGCAGATCGCCGCCTCGGGGCCCGACGGAGAGGTCGAGTCCATCCACAAGCTCTTCTTCGCGGCCATCGCCTCCGCGCACCGGAGGGTCCTCATCACCACGCCGTACTTCGTGCCGGACGAAGCGATCACCGCCGCGCTCGTGAGCGCCGCGATGCGGGGCGTGGAGGTCAAGCTGCTCGTGCCGGCCCACGGCGACAACGTCCTCGCGGACCTCGCGGCACGCTCGTACTTTCCAGAACTGCTGAGCGCGGGCGTGGAGGTCCACGAGTACGCAGGTCGGTTCATCCATGCCAAGACGGTCGTCGTCGACGCCGACCTCGCGCTCGTCGGCAGCGCCAACATCGACAACCGCAGCTTTCGATTGAATTTCGAGGTGTGTGCGGCGATCTACGGCGCGTCGTTCACCGCGCGACTCGCGGCCGCGTTCGAGGACGATCTCGCCGAGAGCCGACCGGTCAAGCCGCGGTCTCTCGCCCGCGCGCCCTTCGTTCAGCGCCTCGGAGAGTCGGCCGCGCGCCTCCTGTCCCCGATGCTCTGAGGCCTTTCGTCGTGGGCCGGGCCCCTCGCCAGCGCCGTGCGCGGGCCGGAGGGCCGGCGACCCGCCCAAGCCCTCGCGCGCGGGGACTTCCGGCGCCCGGGAAGTTGCGGTACCACCGGCGGCATGTCGCGCACCGCCGTGTCCACCCCCGAGGCCCCCAAGGCCATCGGGCCGTACTCCCAAGCCGTCCGTCATGGACAGTTCGTCTTCCTCTCCGGGCAGATCCCGCTCGATCCGGCGACCGGCGAGATGGTCGGCCAGGGCGACGTCCGCGCCGAGACCGAACAGGTGATGCGCAACATCGAGGCGGTGCTCACCGCGGCCTCGCTGGGTTTCTCGAACGTGGTCAAGACGACCATCTTCGTCATCGATCTGGGCGATTTCGGCGTGGTCAACGAGGTCTACGGCGCACGCTTCGAGGGCATGGCCCCGCCCGCCCGCTCGACGGTGCAGGTCGCGGCGCTGCCCCGCGGCGCGCGGGTCGAGATCGAGACCGTCGCGGTCGGCTGAAGCATGCGCCCCGCATCGACCTCGTGGGCGGACGAGGCGCCCGTGCCCCCGTGGCGGCCCCTCGAACATGACACCCAGTGTCAGTTCCTCGTGATCGGTGCCGGGTTCGCGGGCCTCGCGGTCGCGCGCGAGCTCGAGCGCCGCGGCGCGGACGTGCTGACGGTCGACGCCGACGCCCCGGGCGCCGGCGCGAGCACCCGCAACGCCG
>CAIKNO010000667.1 GCA_903828805.1 uncultured Sandaracinus sp.
CTGCCCCTGACGCCCGCCGGCGCGGGGGAACCGGAGCGGCGTCGAGGCGTCGGCGACGATGCGCGCCGACGGCACGAGGATGCGCGCCGACGGAAAGAAAACACGCCGCAGATCGAGCGATCCGCGGCGTGTTCAGGAGTGGGTCATCTCGGACTTGAACCGAGAGCCAACGGATTAAGAGTCCGCTGCTCTACCAATTGAGCTAATGACCCGAACGAAACGAACGAAGCCCGCGACGTGGAAGTGTCATGCGGGGGAAACGCGAAGAGGAAAAAGCGCGCCCGGAGTGATTCGAACACCCGACCTACGGATTCGAAGTCCGACGCTCTATCCAGCTGAGCTACGGGCGCCTGGAGCCCGTGCTCTACAGCAACTTCGTGGGCTGTCAAAAAATTTCTGGTTGTCAATCGAACCGGGCGGTCGAGAGACCGTTCGACCCCGGGTGCGCCTGCGTCGTCGGGCGCGTGGCCCGTGGACTGTTCCACCGGCCGGTTCAAGAAATCAGGGTGACCGACGGGGATCGAACCCGCGACACTCGGAGCCACAATCCGATGCTCTACCGACTGAGCTACGGCCACCGTACGAAAGGGGGCGGAGTGTAGCCGAGGACGGCGCGCCTGCAAGGCCTTTCATTCGATGCAGGGCGCCAGGCGAAGGGTGACGCCCCGGACCCGCGGCGTGTCGGTCGCCGGGCCTCGAAGCTCGAGACGCACCTGCGCGTACCGACCGAGCACGGGGGACATCGCCATGCCGGTCGTGGGGTCGACGGGAATCCAGCCCAGGGACGTCAACGATTCCCGGGTCGGCGCCGCGCGCAGCGACGCGACGACGGTCGTCCCGTAGTGCATCACGGCGTCGAGCGCCGCTTCGGTGATGCGTGTCGTGCCGCCGAGGTCGAGCACGGCCGACTCGAACGTGCCGTCGCGGGGGAAGGGCTCGGAGTCTCCGCCGTGGTGCACCAGGATGCCCGCTGCCCGCCGCTCGGCCGCCTCGGCGCTGCCGTTGATGACGCGGAGGGTCCACCCGCCGCCCGCCCCCGAGGGAAGCTCCGAGGCCGGAAGGACCTGCCGGAACGCCCAGGCATCTCCGACGGGTCGGGCCGAGGCGGAGAGCGCTTGCCGCCACGTCGTGCCGGCGTGGACGATCTCGATCTGCACGGCGTCCGGCGAGGCCGTCCGCACGAGCGCCGACACCTCGACGGGGCTCGGCATGGGAGGGGGCGTCGCGACGTCGAGGTCGAGGGACGCCGTGCCGCCCGGGGCGACCGACGCGATCGCGGCCGAACCCGCCGAGAACACCCGGCCTCCGAAGCGGGAGGCGGCACTCAGCTCCGAGGCCGCGAACGCGCCGAGGGGCCCCTCCCGGGAGAGGAGGGCGCGGGCCGAGCCCGTGTTCTCGCTGACCTCGTGGACCAGGTCGTAGGTGCCGTCGCAGAGCGCCGACGCGAAGATCCCGGTCGCCGATGCGCCGGCGAGGTTGCCGCCGAGGAACACGCCGTCGACGAAGAGCCGCTGGCCGTCGTCGGTCGCGTAGCGGAACACGGCGTCGTCGGTGCCGAGGCGCGCGCGTCCCACCCACCTCGCCGCGAACCGGTCGGCGGCCACGATCCCCACCCGCGCGGGGAACGAGCGGGCCCAGTCCGCCGTGCTCGGTCCCGTGTCGAGGCGCGCTCCGGCGGGGGACCCGGTCGGGGTCGGACCGTTCCAGCCGAGCATCTCGCGACCGGAGGCGAGGCCGCGCCGCACCCGGAGCCGGGACGCGGGCGCGGCGGCCAGCCCCGCCGGTCCCGGAGGATCGAAGAGGAGCTGTCCGACGCTTGCGCCGACGGCCTCGTTCCACGCGAACGCGATCGGGTACCAGTCCGCGCGGGGGGCCTCGATCGTGGTGGTCACGGGCGTCGGCCACTCCGCGCGCGTGTCGAGGTTCACCCCGTCGATCGTCACGCGCATCATGCCGACGTCGTCGAAGAAGAGGCGGACCGAGGTGGTGCCCGCATCGAGGAAGATCTCGCCGCGGACGACGACCCCGTGGCCGTCGTCGGGGATGCCGAGCTCGCGCAAGGGTGGCGCGCCGACCGTCAGGTCCGTGGTCTCGACGAACACCTGCTCCCCGGTCGGTGCGCGCGCGAGCGCCGCGTCGAGGTCGAGGGCGCCGGCGGGGGTCGCCATCAGGACGGGGTTCACGTGGCCCTGGGCCAGCAAGGCGCCGAGTCGGTGCGGCTGCACCCGCAGCACGAGGCGCGCGGCATCGAGCGTGACCGCGACCCGTTGCGCCGCCGGGTCCTCGAACTCCGCGGCCCCGATCACCCGGTCGACCGGGGCCGTCGTCCCGGAGCATCCCGCGTCGCGGCCGGCGTCTCGCTCCCCGGGGCCGGCGTCCTGCCCCGCATCCGAGGCGGCGGCGTCCGTGGCGCCCGCGTCGGGCGGGGCGGCGTCGGGCGGGGCGGCGTCGGCGCCCGCATCGAGTCCGCCGTCGGACCCGGGGCCGCGATCGGAGAGCGGCGCGCGGTCCAGCGCGCAGGCGGCCAGCCCGACGCACACGGAAGCCCAGAGCCCGAGGGGTGCGCGCATCGCGGCGCACTATCGCACCATTGCCCGGTGTCTGTCTCTTCGCGCCCCGAGGTGCGCAGGAACGAGCCTCGGGGGGCGCGTGCTCGCGAGCGCGGGGAGGCGCCTCGGAGGGCGAGGCGTCAGCGCGGCGACCGTCGGGCCCGCTTCCGTTCGAGCCGGGCTGTCCTGCGCGCGCAGGCCTCGTCTCCTTCGGCCTCGGCCGTCTCGGTCGCGTGGGCGAGCGCGGCGATGGGATCGCGGGCCCGGTGCTCGAGGTGCTTGGCGAGCCTGAGGTGAATGGCGGCGCGTTCGTGGGCCGCAGCCCGCGCGAGCGCAGCCCTGAGCAAGCGCACCACCTCGTGGTCCTCGCTGCGCCCCCGGGCGGCGGCGCTCGCGACGAGCAGGGCCGCCGTGGCGACGTCGCCGCTCGCGGCCCCGTCGGCGGCCGCCTCGGCGAACCGGGAGGCGCGCGTGAGGTCCCCGTGGCGCAGCGCCACCTCCGCGATCCCGAGGCGGTCCTCCGCGTCGTGTCCGGGCAGGACGTCCTGCCAGCGCTCGGCGAGCACCGCCACGAGGCCCGCGAGGGCCACCAGGTCGTGGGCGTTGTGCTCGAGCACGCGGCCCATCGCCGCCGTCGCCCCCGAGCGGACGAAGGTCCAGTAGATCTCGGGAATGTCCGCGCCGTCGACGTCGTCGTGACGATGCATCCCGAGCACCTCGCGCTCCACCTGCACCAGGCGCACGCGTCCGAGGCGTCGCCCGAAGACCCGGCGCGCACAGTGCAGCAGGTCGAGATGCGCGGCGGGCGCGGGGAGCCGCACCCGGTTCATGACGGCGCGGGTCCGGAGGAGCGGCCAGTCGAAGGACTTGCCGTTGTACGTCACGACGGCGGACGCCGCGTCGAGGCGCTCCGCGAGCCGCGCCAGCATCGGCCGCTCCTGGCCGGGTCGGCGGAGCAGCAACTGCTCGACGCAGAGCCGTCCATCCTCGAACCACGCCATCCCGACGAGGAAGGGCAGGGTGCCCGTGCCGCCGGCGAGGCCCGTCGTCTCCGTGTCGAGCAGCAGCATGCGCTGCACGTCGAACCCCTCGAGGGCGGGGTCGAGCGCCAGGGCCGCGAGCGCGGCCGCGGGCACGTCCAGGGCCCGGCCGACGAGGACCGGGCCGTGACGATGGTCGCTCGGCAGGCGCTGCACGACGCGGTGCAGCGGGCCGTGCTCGGTCTCGACCGTCTCGCCCGGAAGCGGGGGCGCGGGGGCGTCGTCCCGGCGTGCGTCCGGGTCGACGCCGAGCACGGTCGTTCGGGGCTCACCGGCCGGTGCGCCCCCGCCGCCGGGGGGGACGGGGCGACCCTCGAGGGGGGCGATCAGCGCGCGCAGCCGGGCGATGCGGGCGAGCCGCTCGTCTCGAGCCTCCCCGTCGGGGTCCGGGGCCACGCACCGCTCGGCGCCCGGATCGGGGGTCGTGGGACCTTCCAGCGTCGGGTCCGGGCCTTCGGCCGTCGATTCCACCTCGGCTGCGCGCGCCGCGGCGGCCGCGCCGGGCGGCGGGGCGAGGCGCGCCAGCTTGCGCTTGAGGTCGAGGGCCATGCCGGGCCGCCGTCTCAGTGCAGGGCGCCGACGCCGAGCGCGTCGAGCACCGCGAGGCCGAGACGCTTCAGATCCTCGCCGCCGGCGCGCCGGGTCGAACCCGAAGGACCTTGCGGTTCGGGTCCGACGACAGCCCCGATGCACGCGGGACAACCCATCTCGCACGGGCAACCCTCGACCAAGGCGCGGGTGCGGCGGAAGATCGTGTCTCGATCGGCGAAGAGCCGGGGCGAAAGGCCCACCCCGCCGGGCACCGCGTCGTAGAGGAACACCGTGGGGTCGAAGCCCGGGGCGCCGTCCTTGCCCGCGAAATCGCCTTCGCCGCCGCGGTCGCCGAGCGCCCGTCCGAGGTCGCGCGGATCGCACATCAGACCCACGGACGCGACGAGGTGCATCGCGCTGCCGAGTCCGCGGATCGCATCGACGGCGCTCGCCCGCGGCACCGCGAGCCCGTCGACGACCAGCGACCGCAACGTCTCCTCGGTGACCGTCCACCAGAACGCGCTCGTGTGCATCTGCATCTCGGGCAGCCGCACGTCCCCATAGCCGACGTTCTCGTGCGTGTGGAACTTGATCTTCTTGTAGCCGACCACCTTCTCGACGACCGAGATCTCGCCGAGGCCGAGCGCCGCGCCGCCCGCGGCCGCGCCGTCGTCCTCCTGCACCACGGCGATGCGGGTGTAGGTCATCGCGGTCGTGTAGTAGTCGGGCTCGACCTTGCGGACGAAGGCCTTGTGGTTCTCGAAGTCGAGCCGCTCGACCTGGTACTGCTCGCCCTCGTGCTGGTAGATGGCCTGCACGTGCAGCATCGTGTGCGTCGCGCGCCAGTCCATCTCGGCGATGGTCTTGTCGGTGTCGAGATCGACGACGACGAAGTTGTCCCAGCCGAGGCTCCGCAGGCTGACGTGGCTCGCCGGGTAGGCGTCCGTCGCCCAGTGGTAGAGCGTCTTGCCCGAGGCCCCCGGCGCGGCGTGCACGACCTGGTGCTGGGCGAGGTACTCGAGGCCGTCCTGCACCGCCTCCACGGGCACGTCGCCGAACGCCTCGCCGCTCTCGAAGGGGAGCTCGAAGGCCGCGCACTTCAGGTGCTGCACGAGGATCTCGACGTTGTCGGCGTCGATGCGCGCGTGCTCGACCGGCGCGCCCACGACGAACTGCGACTCGCGCGCGACGTACTGGTCGAGCGGCTCCGAGGAGGCGACGAGCAGCGCGAGGGCGGGCTCGTTGCGTCGACCGGCCCGTCCGAAGCGCTGCCACAGGGCGGCCACCGATCCCGGGTAGCCCGCGCACACGACCGCCTGGAGCGCGCCGATGTCGATGCCGAGCTCGAGGGCGCTCGTGGCGACCACGCCGCGGATGGTCCCCGCGCGCAGCCCCTGCTCGATGCGTCGCCGCGTCTCGGGCAGGTACCCGCTGCGGTACCCCTGGATCGACTCGGGGTCGATGCGGTCCGCGGCGAGCCGGTCGCGCATGTACTTGAGCATCACCTCGACGTTGTTGCGGGACTGTCCGAACACGAGCGTGGGGACCTCGGCGCGGAGCAGATCGCACGCGAGCGAGACGGCGGTCTTCAGGTAGCTCGCCCGCACGCCGAGCTCGCGGTTGAGCACGGGCGGGTTGTAGACGAACACGTGCCGCGGTCCGCTCGGCGCGCCGCTCCGATCGACGAGGGCGACGTCCTGCCCGACCATGCGCATGGCGTGCTCGCGGGGGTTGCCGATCGTCGCGGACGCGAAGACGAACGTGGGGTCGGCCCCGTGGAAGCGGGCGATCCGACGCAGGCGGCGGACGACGTTCGCGAGGTGCGAGCCGAACACGCCGCGGTAGGTGTGCAGCTCGTCGATGACCACGTAGCGCAGGCACGAGAAGAAGCGCGCCCAGCCCGCGTGGTGCGGGAGGATCCCCGCGTGGAGCATGTCGGGGTTCGTCAGCAGGATGCCGCTGCGGTCGCGCGCGGCGCGGCGGGCGTCGCCCGGCGTGTCGCCATCGTAGGTGATGGCGCCGTGGGAGAGGCCGCATTCGCGGAGCATCGCGTGCAACGCGGCTTCCTGATCGCGGGCGAGCGCCTTGGTCGGGAAGAGGTAGAGCGCGCGCGCGTCGGGCTCGCGGGCCAGGCGATCGAGGACGGGGAGGTTGAAGCAGAGCGACTTGCCCGAGGCCGTCGGCGTGGAGACGACGACGTGGGTGCCGCGCTGCGCGAGGGCGTACGCCTCGGCCTGATGCGAGTAGAGGCTGTCGATGCCGCGCGCTCGCAGCGCGTGGGCCACCGCAGGGGCGAGGCCGTCGGGCATCGGCGCGTGCGACGCCTCCCGGGCGTCGACGACGTGGTGCAGGCCCACGTTGCGCATCACCGCGCCGTCGGACTCCCAGGCGTCGAGCACGGCGGGCAGCCCGCGCATCGCGGCCCAGGGCGCTGCGGGCCGTGCGAAGGGAGGAGCGTCGTCTTCGGGGGCGGCCATGCGAGGGGACTGTACGGAAGCGCAGGTGGGTCACGCAACCCGAGCGGCGTCGGCTCAGGCACCCGGGCGCGCGCCGGCCCCGTCCTCGCCGAGCGAGATGGCGC
>CAIKNO010000668.1 GCA_903828805.1 uncultured Sandaracinus sp.
GCCGATGCGAACGGGTCGGATCACGGGGCACCGACAGTACGCTCGATCGGCGGTCGTGGCCTTCTTCGGATCGAAGAAGATGGCGTCGAGATCGAATCCCTCCGGGCCGCAGCGTGCTCGGCCGCGTCGGCTTCCGCGGGGTCGCCTTCTCAAAGGATTCCGCGAAGCGCATCGTGGAACCGCGTTGAATCGACCCAGGGCGCTGCCCTGCCACGGCTCACCGCCCCACGCCCTCCCCCACCCGCACGCCAATCCTCGGGAGCAAGCGTCCCAGCCTCTGCATCCGAGAACGTCCGCTTCCGGCGCGATGCAGACGGTTCGGACGGTTGCCCAGCGCCCCATCGCACCAGAGGCTCCGAGGCCCACGGCTCCGCGCACCGTGATTGCGCAAGTCGGCGCGTGGAGTGACGCCATCGCCTTCCGAGAGCGCGTGGATCGTGCCCGGCGAATGGCCGCCGAAGGAGCCCTGCATGTGAGCACCTCGGACATCGGGTTCGATGTGGCCTCAGAAGCCGAGCGGCACGGGCGCTCGCGGCCGAGGCCACCGTCGGCGTCGATGGTGCGAGCATCTCCTGCGTGATGCCCGTCCGCTCGGTACAGAACGGCATGGGCACCGGAGACCGAAACGGGCGGACCGACCTCGGGACATCGGCCTCGACGGCATGCACGCGCTCGCGCACGCGCTCCAGGGTCGCAGCCGGTGGTGTAGGCTCTCGCGGCGAAGACGGCGCCGTGCCGTTCGTCCTCGCTGTCCTCAGGATCCACTCGTAGGAGAAGCCTCGCATGCGGCCCCCAAGCCCCTCGCGGTCGCTCGGCCTCGCCATGCGCGTCTACGGCGTCGCGCTCTCGCTCGCGACCTCCACGTTCGTCTGGTGGCCCGAGGTGGGGCGCTGGCCGCCGTACCACCCGGCCTACGAGCGTATGTTCGTCGCGATCTTCTTCGCGTGGGGCTTGGCGCTGTACCGCGGCGCGAAGCACCCGGAGGCGAGCCTCGCGCTCGTCGACTTCACCGCGCTCCAGGGGCTGCTCCACGGCGGCGTGATGCTCGCCGACACGCTCCAGGGCAACGCGGGGCACCATGGCCTCTGGCACCTTGCTGGCGACGTGCCCCTCCACCTCTCCGCGCCGCTGGTACTCGGGCGCCTGCGCCATCGCGTCAGCCCGTACCGGCTCGACCTGTCCGTCGCGGAGACCGTGGCCTTCGCGATGATCTTCCTCGTGGCGGTGGGCGTTGCGTTCTTCTGGCTCTGAGCAGCGCCAAGCAGGGGACGAGCGAGGAGCCATGGCACCCCACGACGGGGCACGTGCGTAGGCGGTCCACGGAGCACAAGCGCTGACGGGGACTGGGCTGGCGCCGTCGTCGTGTCGGCGTGCGTGACCCACCACGGCCTCCTCGAGTGCCCGGTGCCCGACGCTGGCCAGCGCACCTGCCAGCGCCACACGAAGGAGCGCCTCACCTGCGACGGCGCGACCCGCCGGTGCGCCGTGCGCGAGCGCGTGCAGGTGCACGCTTCGGGCGCAGGTCCGATCCCAAGCGCTGCACCACGACGAAGCCCCCGCCCTGCGGTCGAGTCAACCCGGCGTCTCTCTCCAGATCCCGGTCGCGGCGCCGGACCTCCCTCGTCATCACCCCCGCGAAGAGGTCAGCGCGGGGGCAGGCTGCGCGGTCCGCGGACCTGGTCCTCGAGGTCGCGGAAGCGCTGCGCGAGGGCCTTGACGAAGGCGCCGACCCACGCGTCGAGCCCGAGCTCGTCCTCGAGCAGATCCTTCGAGACCACCTGCACGAGCACCGGCTCGAGCGCCTCGACCGTCGCGGTCCGCAGCACGTCGGAGATCACGGCCATCTCGCCGAACACGGCGCCCGGACCCATCTCGCGGAGCACCTGCCGCGCGCCGTCCGGCCCGGTCCGGTGCGCGACGCAGCGGCCCTGCGCGATGACGTAGGCCTCCGAGCCCACGTCGCCCTCGCGGCAGAACACGTGCCCCGCGGGGTACCACCGGCTCGGCAGGTGCGTGCCCCCGCGCACCGCGCGCTGCAAGTCGTGCTTCAGCTCGCGCACGTCCGCGTGCCGGTCGGCCTTCTCGCGGCTCATCGCACGCTTGATCACGCGCGCGATCCCCGGCGACACCACGCCCTCCGGGGCCGCTTGCTCGGGGGGCACGAACTGCACGTCCCTCGCCGCCGCGAGGACCGCGCTCGCGTCGCAGCCGCCGTAGGGCGGGCAGCCCACGACGACGTGGTAGAGCAGGGCGCCGAGCGCGAACACGTCGCTCTGCGCGTCGATCGTACCCGGGACGCCGATCGTCTGCTCGGGCGGCATGTAGGCCGGCGTGCCGAGGGCCCCCTCGCCGAAGCGCGCCTGCCCCGGGTGGCGCCCGATCTCGACCGACTCGGTCGCGGGCGCGCTGCGGATCAGCTGCGCGAGGCCCCAGTCCATCACGTAGACCTCGCCGAACGCGCCGACCATCACGTTGTCGGGCTTCAGGTCGCCGTGGACGATGCCGCGCGAGTGGGCGAACGAGATCGCGTCGCAGATCTTGAGGACGACCTCGAGCGCGTCGCCGAGCTGCGCCGGTGAGCGGCGGTCGCGCAGGCTCGTCTCGAGCCACTTCTTCAGCGTCACGCCCTGCACCATCTTCATCGTGAAGTAGTGCGAGCCGCCGGCCTCGCGGCCGAGCTCGTGAACCGGCACGATGTTCGGGTGCTCGAGCTGCGCGGTGATCTGCGCTTCTTCGACGAAGATCTGGCTCCAC
>CAIKNO010000669.1 GCA_903828805.1 uncultured Sandaracinus sp.
CGAGCGCCTCGCCCTCCGCGAACTCGAGCAAGAGGTCGGAGCGCTCACAGTACCCGCCGACGTCTCGACCTGACGGTCCGCCCCCGGCACCATGTCACGGCCCGACCGCACCCGCCGGACGGTCCTCGTGCAGCGGGTACGGTCAGTTCGTCACGAGATGCGAGGCCGCGCCGGAGCGCCTGCTTCGTCGCCTGCCGGAGCAGGTCGGGCGAGAGGCCCTCTTCTGCGCAGTCGCGCAGCGTGCGGCGCGCCACGGTGATGGGCACCGCACCGAACCACCCGCGATCAGGCCGGGCAACGTCCGCGTGATGGAGCACGACGCCCTCGGGCACGCGGAGGCGGCGCTTGCGCCACGACATGGGAAGCGTGAGGTGAAGGCGCGCGGGCAGGGCGTCCGAGAGGCCGTGGAGCGCGAGCGCCGTCTGGTGGGAGATCACGCCCTCCCCGTCCGACCACAGCCAAGCGGCCACGAGATCTTCGTGCTCGCCAGGCGGGAAGTGGACGAGCCGGTAGATCCCACGCTGGACGCGGAGCACCTTGCCTGCGTGCAGATGATGGATGAGGAGCTGCGGGGAGTAGCCTGCCTCGGCGGCCTGCTTCGTCGTGAACAAGCCCTGCTGCGCCGCCGCCGTCTCGAAGAGGCGGTCCCAGCTGGGCTGAGCTGTCGGTGGCACGCGCACGCACAAATAGGAAGCCGGGCTCAATATTCGTGCAATCCCCCACGCCCCTTCGAAGGTGCGGCCCGCGGCGAGCAGCGGGCTTGAACGCGGCAGGCGTCATCGCGTCGAGGTCGAGGCGGATCTCGCGGACCCGCTGGAGCTGCTCTTCGAAGTACTTGTCGCTCAGGATCGAGCCACCGCGCTTCAGGCGCTCGTCGTCCATCGCGAAGCCCTTGATGGTGAACTCCTCGACGACGCGTGTGGCCCACTTGCGGAACTGCACTGCGCGCTCGGAATTGACCTTGTATCCGACGGCGATGATGGCCGAGAGGTTGTCGTGGATCTCGTAGGTCTTCCTCATCGTCAGTCGTCCCTTCGCCATCCGGAAACCTTCTCGGTTCCCTTGGATGACCGACTGACGCCACGGGTCACCGTCTCGGACGTGTTCACGTGCTCGCTTGACCGCGGACCTCGTGGACACCGAGGCCGCCGTCCACGACGACGATCCCCGTGTCCACAATCAGCCGATCTCGGTGTCCACGATGGACCGATACGCGCATCCCTGAACGCATCGCTGCCTGAGTTGGCGGGGTGTGCGGGCGATGGCTGCGCGCGGCGAGTTGCGCCGCGCGTGGCCGTCGATTCGATGGTTCGCTGGCACGATGGGGCGGCGGCGAGAGCGTCGGTCGCGCGGTGACGGGTCGGCGGGACTGCGGAGTTCGGGCACGCAGAGAGCGATGTCCACGCTACGCTCGGCGCGATGTCGGGAGAGGCCATGTCGAGCCCGTTCTTCGAGGTGCCCGCGACCGAGTGGGTGGCGCACAACGCGCTCGCGTTCGCGGTGCGCGATCGGTTCCCGGTGAGTCCGGGGCACACGCTGATCGTGCCGCGCCGCTTGGTGGCGACGTGGTTCGATGCCACGGAGGCCGAGCAGCACGCGTTGCTCGCGCTCGCGGCGGAGGTGAAGCGCGCGTTCGACGCCGGGCCCTCGCCGCCCGACGGATACAACCTCGGCGTGAACGTCGGCGAGGCGGCGGGGCAGACCGTGATGCACCTGCACCTCCATGTGATCCCCAGGTATCGCGGTGACATGGACGATCCCCGTGGCGGGGTGCGGCATGTGATCCCGGGCAAGGGGAACTACCTCCGGGATCGATGACACGCGGCTACAGCTCGGCGGCTCTGAAGAGCTCGAGCGAGAAACCGCCGCCGGGATCCGGCACGAATCGCAGCTTGCGGCCTCGTGCGCCATCGATCGTGTCGGCTTCGCTCGCACGCAGGAGGACCTCGGTGGCGAGGTTCGATGCGTCGTCGGGCTCGCGATGAATGCGGTTGATGGCGATCTTCTGGCGTAGGCCATAGAAGACGTCGCCGTCGATCACAAGACGCACCCACGTGGAGATCGCCGCGATCCGGTCGGCATCCCGCGCCACCTGGAGGAGCAAGCCACGATCGCCCTGCGGGATGATCGTGCCGACGAGCCCCGACGCACCTGAGTTCCGTGCGTGTTCGAACAGGCGAGCCTCCGCGCGCTCCGCGACGAGTTCGAAGAGGTCGGCTTCGTTTCCGACCGACCGCAGTGAGAGGCGTCCCTCCGACCAGGCGAAGAATCGAGGGTGGGCGTCGGCGAGGACGTTCATCGGGTAGCGCCGAGGGATGTCGCGCGACGGGCGGCCCGACTCGAGCCACTCGCGCGCGGCGTCCGACTGGAACTCGATTCGAGCGGCTGGATGCCTCGAACGGAGGACGTCGCGCATCCACCGCGCGGCCTCATCGACGGTCGCGTCACGCCGCCGAGCCGACGCGAGACCGGCCAGGAAGAGCATCTTGTGCGCGCCCGTCATGTTGGTGGACTCGACCACCTCGAGGAACTCCCGCGTGCCCTCGGAGAGCTCCGGCACCTCGACGCCTGCGGCCTCGAGGAGACCGAACCACGAGCCGAACGAGGCTCGAATCGTGGCGAGGGCAAGGCCCGTGTGCGCCAGGACGTCGATCAGTCGCGGGGGCTTTCGACCAGACTCTCCGTCGCCCTCCCGTTCAGCGAGTTCGCGGACCGCGTCGAGGAGACGCGCCCGTGTCGTGCCGCCCGCGCCACCCACGGCGCGCACCGCATCGACGGCCGCGGGCTCGAGGAAGATCTCGCTGTGGGCTACGCGGTAGGAGAGCTCGACGCCTGGAGCCGCGACCGACAATACGCCCGACGGCATGCCGAGGAGGGCCAGGTGCTCGCGGGCGCGACGGTGGTTGCCCACCAAGTCCACCACCGTGAGGTGAGTCTTGCCCGATGCTCTTCGGAGTCCGCGGCCGAGTTGCTGGAGGAAGACGGTCCGCGAGTCGGTGGGCCGGAGGAGGACGACGCGGTCGACACTCGGTACGTCGACCCCCTCGTTCAGCATGTCGACGGACACGATCGCGTCGAGCTCGCCCCGAGCCAAGGCCGTGATGGCGGTGGCGCGATCATCCGCCGAGGGCGCGCTATCGATACGCGCCACCCTCCAGCCCGCGTGTCGGAGAGCGGCCGTCGTGTGCTGCGCGTGGCGGATGCCGACGCAGAAGAAGAGCGTACGTCGGCCCTCACGCCCCGGTACCGCGAGTGCGTCGATGACTCGTGCCATCCGCGCGTCGTCGATCACCGCGCGCTCGAGCTCGTGCTCGCGGTACCCGAGGGGACCTCCGACCCAAGTGAGTGTTCGATAGTCGACCGTGTCTGGAATGCCGAAATAGCGAAACGGAACCAACCACTCCGACGCAATGGCATCGAGGAGCGGTTTCTCGTAGGCAACGACGCCGTCGAAGAGGGCGTAGATGTCACCGCCGTCTTGGCGGTCGGGGGTCGCGGTGAGGCCGAGTGTGAAGCGCGCGTTCGCGCCATCGAAGAGGCGTCGGTAGCTCTTCGCGGCCGCGTGGTGGGCTTCGTCGACGACGACGTAGTCGAACGACGCCAGGTGCTCCTCCGGGATCCGATCGAGAGAGAAAACGGACGCGAACACGAGGTCGGCGTCAAAGCCCCGCTCGCTCTGCTTGACGAGTCCCGACGATTCGCTGGGCCCTCGGACACGTTCGAACGCGCGGCGAGCCTGCAGGAGCAGTTCTTCACGGTGGGCGACGAAGAGGATCCGGCCCCGACTGGGCGGCACGACCGACAACGAGTCGAGCGCCGCGAGGAGGGTCTTGCCGAGACCGGTCGCGGCGACCACGAGCGCACGCGTATGACCCGCGGCTCGCACCCGGTGGAGAGCCTCGAGCGCCTCGGCCTGCGCGGGTGTCGGCATCGGACGGTCGACGAGTGACGTCTCAGGTTCGAGCATGGCCGCAGGAGGCAGCGCCGCGAGGAGCTGCGCGACCAGGCCGTCGATCGAGCCGTCGTCGACGATCGCGCCCTCGGTCGTGAGGAGTCGCTCGAGGTGCACGTCCGCGGTGCGAACAAGAGATGCCGAGGTCGACGCGTCGAAGAGCGCGTTCCACTCGACGGCGTCGGGACCGTCGAGGGCGCTGCGTGAGAGATTCGTCGAGCCAACGGAGACGTGGGCGCGGCCAGCGTCGTCGAGCACCCGGTAGACCTTCGGGTGGAAGTGGCGGTGCGGATCGGCGACAAAGCGCAGGGCGGACCCCTCGGCCCAGGTGTGCGCGTCGAACAACGACAACAGCGCGCGGAGGGCAGCAGGGCGAGTGCCGCCGAGGTAGCAACCGACCAGCATCCGGAGCCGGAGCGATCCGGGCGCGCTGCCGAGGAGAAGCTGACGCAGAAGCGCAACGCCACCGTCGGTTGCGTATGCCACCACGATGTCCACCGCGCGCGCACCGCGAAGCAGCGGCCGAAGGCCGTCCCAGAAGCTCGGGGTGCCTCCGACGAAGAGACGCGCTCCATCGGTGGATGAGGCGACGTCCCCGCGCACGCACTCTCCCGCGACGAGCCCCTCGCCGATGCCCGACGTAAGGGCGTCCGAGATCGCGCGGAGTCGACGGACGAATCGGTCGGATGTCTCTGTGTCGCGCACGTCGAGCGCGAACGCGAGCCCACCGGCGATCCGCTGCGCCTCCTCGGCGAGCAGCACGCGGTAATCATGCTCGTCGAGGCGCTCGACGACCTCGGGACGTACGGCGTCGTAGGTCCAACGAGGGCGCAGGGAACTCACGGGTGTGCCCGCAGAGTCAGCGCGCGAGTTACGGGGTCCGGGGTCAACCCAGCCCGAGCCGCGCAATCGTCGTGCGACAAAGCCGCCGTCACGATGAGCGACGGTACACGTTCCGAGGGGGCGATTCTACCGCTCGGTCGCGTGGGTTCCGCTATCGCATCGGTGTCGACGATGCGCGATTCACCTTGCCGCCGGGGCCGACTTGTCGACGGGCACCACGAGCGCTGTGGTCGGGCGGTGGGGCCCGACTACGGGAGCAGGTCGTCGACGAGCACGCTCGAGGCGAGGGCGTCGTGGTCGATCCGAGCACCGCGCGGGAGGTCGACGCGGCGGGCGTAGCGTGCCGTCGCGTCGGTTCCGATGGGCTGGGTGTAAACCTCGATCACCGAGTCGACGAGGTTCACGAGCCAATAGGCGGGAATGCCAGCCCGCGCGTAGATCCGGCCCTTTGCATCGCGGTCGTGACCGAGGGTCGTGCCCGCGATCTCGACGACGAGCGAGACCGCCGAGGCCGGAGGGTTCGCGCCGCGGTAGTCCTCGGTGCAGCCCAGAATCACCGCGACGTCGGGCTCCGGCTCGCTGTCGGGCGTGACGATCGGCTCCTGGCTGTCGACATACCAGCCCGGAACCAGCCGCGCGGACAAGGCCTCGCGGCTGCGACGCGTCGCGATGCGGTGGGGAGGACTCTTCGCCCCCTTCATCACCAGCAGGCCCTCGAGCAGCTCGACGCGATCGTCGGGCGAGAGGATGCCCGCGCGGCCCATCGCGTCGTACTGAGCGACGGTCAAGCGACGCAGCGCGTGGAGGGCGATCTCAGCCATGCGGGTCGAGTGTAGGGCCCGGACGGGCAGCTCGGCAGAAGCCGTCGTGCCTCGCGACCAACCGGCCGCGAGCGGTCGCGTCGAGAGACGCCGGGGCGACTCGGGGGGCTCCGTCCATGGATTGCTGGCGGACCACGCTTGGTCATCACCACGGCCGGGTCGGACTCAGGGCATCGACGCGTTCGATGGTCCTGTCGGTCCTGTCAGTCGTTGGAAATCGGCGCGATATCAGGCGACTCGCGACGCGCCCTTGCCTCGGTTGCACGGGGCGCACGCGGCACGGAGGTTGTCGATGCTGGTCTTGCCGCCCTTCGACCAGGCGACCACGTGGTCCATCTGGAGGCGCGCGCCGTCGGCCGCGCGAGCTCCGCAATAGACGCAAGCAAAGCCATCGCG
>CAIKNO010000670.1 GCA_903828805.1 uncultured Sandaracinus sp.
ACCCGTTCCACCCGAGGGCCCCGGCGTGGACGTGCCCGATGATCCAGTCCGTGTAGTGCGCGAGGGCCGAGACGCTCCGAATGGAGAGCATCGGGCCCTCGAACGTGGCCATGCCGTAGAACGTGACGGCGGCCGCGAAGAACTTGAGGACGGGGTCCGTACGGAGCTTCTGCCATGCGCCCCGGAGCGTCAGCAGGCCGTTCAACATGCCGCCCCAGCTCGGCGCCCACAGCATGAGCGAGAACACCATCCCCAGCGTCTGCGCCCAGTCCGGCAGCGAGGTGTTGAGCAGGTGGTGCGGTCCCGCCCAGATGTAGATGAAGACCAGCGACCAGAAGTGGATGATCGACAGCCGGTACGAGTACACCGGCCGGTCCGCGGCCTTGGGGATGTAGTAGTACATGATGCCCAGGACGGGCGTGGTCAGGAAGAACGCGACGGCGTTGTGCCCGTACCACCACTGCACCAGCGCATCCTGAACCCCGGCGAAGACCGGGTAGCTGTGCAGCAGCGACGTCGGGACCGCGAGGTTGTTGACGATGTACAGGACCGCGATCGTCACGATCGTCGCGATGTAGAACCAGAGCGCGACGTAGAGCTGCCTCTCGTTCCGGCGGTAGAGCGTGCCGAAGAAGTTCGCCGCGAACACGACCCACACGACCACGACCGCGAGGTCGATGGGCCAGATGAGCTCCGCGTACTCCTTGCTCTGCGTGAGGCCGAGCGGAAGGGTGACGGCGGCGGCGACGATGATCGCCTGCCATCCCCAGAAGTGGAACCAGGAGAGGCGGTCGTCGGCGAGCCTCGCCTTCACCAGCCGCTGCGTGGAGTGGTAGATGCCCGCGAAGATCATGTTGCCGACGAACGCGAAGATCACCGCGTTCGTATGCAGGGGCCGGAGCCGGCTGAAGCTCAGGTACGGGCCGATGTTGGATGGCCACCACGCCAGTTGCAGCGCGATGACGACGCCCACGAGCATCCCCACGATGCCCCACCCCACGGACGCGATGAGGAACGCGCGGACGATCACGTCGTCGTAGACGATCCTTCGTTTCTGAATGTGCTCTGTGTGCTCCACGGTCATGGCTCCTCGTGCGTGGTCGTCGTCTCGCGTCGTTCGTCGATGGGCAGGAGCACGAGCCGCTCGCCGTGCTCGAAGGTCTTCTCGCGGATCAGCCACGTGAAGAGGCCGAGGGCCGAGCCCGCGAGCGTCAGGCTGACGAACACGAGCAGGATCAGGACTTCCATGGGGGTCTCCGGGTCGGGTCGGCCCACCGCGATTCGCGCAGCGACCAGCCCGTCGCCGCGAGCGTCACGAGCGAGCTCGACGGCATCAGGACCGCGGCGAGCCACGGTCGCATCAGACCCGCCGCGGCGAGGGAGACGGCCGCGGCGTTGTAGACCACCGCGATGACGAGGTTCCTCTTGGCCACGCGGCGAAGGGCGCGTCCCCCTTCGAGCAGCGCACGGACCGGCGCGAGGCCCGCGGTCACGAAGAAGAAGTCGGTCCGCTCGGGCAAGAACGGACGGTCGATGGCGGGCGTTCCCGACAGGTACGCGCGCGCCGCGGCGGGGCCGTCGTTGATGCCGTCGCCG
>CAIKNO010000671.1 GCA_903828805.1 uncultured Sandaracinus sp.
CCACCGCCTCCTTGGCCGACGGCCCCCACACCCTCGCCGTCCGCGCCGTCGATGCCGCCGGAAACGTCGACCCCACCCCGGCCACCGCCGCCTGGACCGTCGACACCGGAACGACCGTCGCCGTCACGTCGCCGGCCGAGGGCGAGGTCGCCGCGGAGCGCCCGACGTTCCGGGGCACCGGCGAGCCGGGCGCGACCGTCGCCGTCGCTGTCGACGGCACGGCCCTCGGGACCGTGGTCGTCGCGGCGGATGGCTCGTGGTCCCTCGCGGCCACCGCCGACCTCGCGGCCGGGACCCACACGGTCCGGGCCGACGCCACCGACGGCGCCGGCAACACCGCGACGGACTCGAACACCTTCACCGTCGACGACAGCACGACGGTCGAGCTCGTCGCGCCGGCGAACGGTGCGGTCCTCTCGAACCGCCGCCCGACGCTCTCCGGCACGGCCGAGCCGGGGGTCGACCTGGAGATCTCGATCGACGGCACGTTCGTCGGCAGCGTCACCGTGGCCTCCGACGGCACGTGGTCGTTCCCGCTGAGCTCGGACCTCGCCGATGGCCCCCACGCCCTCGACGCCCGGGCGACCGACGCCCTCGGCCACGTCGCGAGCGATCACCACGACATCGAGATCGACACCGGCACCTCGGTCTCGATCACGGGGCCCGACCGCACCGGCGAAGCGCGGCCGACCCTCCGTGGCCGTGCGGAGCCCGGCGCCTCCGTCGAGGTGTTCATCGACGGCGTCTCGATCGGCACCGTCACCGCGGATGCCGAAGGCAACTGGTCGGTCGTCCCGGCCTCGCCCGTCGCCGATGGCACCCATCGTGTTCGTGCGGTCGCGACCGACGACGCCGGCAACACCGCCGAAGACACCCGCGACATGGTCGTGGACTCGACCCTGCCCCTCATCGACATCGTGACGCCGGCCGACGCCAGCACGACCGCCGACCCGCGGCCGATCCTGAGCGGCACCGCCGATCCGAGCACGGGCGTGGCCCTCGAGCTCGACGGCGCCGCCCTGACGCCCGTGACCAGCGACGCGCTCGGCGCGTGGTCGCTGACGCCGTCGACCGACCTCGCCGACGGCGCCCACACCCTCGTCGCCTCCGTGACGGACGGGCTCGGGCGCAGCGCGACCGACACGCACACGTTCACCGTCGACAGGACCGCCCCGAGCGTCTCCATCGCGACCCCCGTCAACGGGAGCGTCCTCTCCGATCCGCGGCCGTCGATCGGTGGCACCGCCTCGCCGGGCAGCACCGTCGAGGTCTACGTCGACGGGGTCCTCGTCGGCACGGCCGTCGCCGCCGCCGACGGCACCTGGAGCGTCACGCCGACGACCGACCTCACGGAGGGCGACCACGAGGTCCGCGCGGTGGCGACGGACGAGGCGGGGAACGACGCGACGGACGCCTCGTCCTTCACCATCGACCTGACCCTCGCGGTCACCATCACCTCGCCCGCCGACGGATCGACCACCGCCGACAGCACGCCCACGTTCTCCGGAACGACCGACCCGGGTGCGCGGGTCGAGGTGTTCGTCGACGGCGTGAGCATCGGCACCGTCACCGCCGACGCGGCCGGCACCTGGAGCCTCGAGGCGCCGACCGCGCTGTCCGAGGGCGAGCACGAGGTCGAAGCCCGCGCGACGGATGAGGCAGGAAACACCGCCACCGACACCGTCACGTTCACCCTCGCTCCGGTCGGCGACGACGACGACATGGACGGTCTGAGCAACGGCGAGGAATGCACCTCTGTGCCGTGTGCCGACACCGACGGGGACGGCACGCCCGACGGGCTCGACCCCGACGATGACGGGGATGGCATCCCCACGCGCGACGAGGCGCCCGGCGGCACCCCGCGCGACACCGACGGCGACGGCATCCCCGACCACCTCGATCCCGACGACGACGGAGACGGCGTGCCGACCCTGGTCGAGCGGACGGAGTCGATGCGGATCGACGACGACGACGTCGACGGCGATGGCAACGTCAACTGGCGTGATCCCGACGCGGACGCCGACGGCCTCACGGACGGCTTCGACGGCACGGACGACGAGGACGGCAACGGGGTGCCGAACTTCCTCGATCCGGCGACCGTCACGACCCCCCTCGGCGGCCTGTCCGGCGGCGCGCTCTGCAGCGTCGGGGCCCCCGGCGCCGCCGACGGCGAAGGCGCCGCCGCGGTCCTCGTCGGCCTCGCGGTGATGGTCCTGGCAGCGGCGAGGCGACGGCGGCCGTGGGCCACGCGGGCCGCTCGCCTCGCCGCATGGCTCGGCGCGGCGGCGCTCGCGGGCTCGGCCTCTCAGGCCCAGGCGCAGGCCGTGCGCCTCGATCAGTACCGGGCCGCCGAGGTCGCGGACGACGGGTTCACGCTGAGCCGGCCGTCGGACCTCGGTCACCTGCGCTGGAGCGCATCGCTGCACCTGGACCTCGCCGTCGCGCCCCTCGTGTGGGAGTCGAGCCGCGGGGATTCGTCCACCGAGTCGCTGCGCCTGGTCGACCGGATGATCTCGGCGCAGGCGGGCTTCGCCCTCGGCCTCTTCGATCGGTTCATCGTGTTCGCCGGGCTGCCGGTCGTCCTGGACATGGCGGGCGATGCGCCGGGCACGACCGGGGCGGCGCCGGCCGACGGCACGTCGCTCGGCGACGTCGCCCTCGGCGGCCGCGCCCGCCTCCTCGGAGAGCGCGCCGACTTATTCGCCCTCGCCATCCAGGCCACGCTGACGCTGCCGACCGCGCAGTGGGCGATGCCGGGTCAGCACTACGCGGGCGAGGACGGCGCCACGGTGCACCCCGAGCTGCTGCTCGAGCTCCGCCCCGGCAACGTCGCCATCACCGCGAACGTCGGCGCGCGCGTGCGCGCCACGGATCGGGCGCGGATCCAGAATCTCTCGATCTCCCACGAGTTGACCTGGGGTCTCGGCGTCGCGGTCCCGGTCGTGGAGGACCTCCTCACCGCGCACGTCGAGGCGTACGGCGGCGCGAGCTTCGAGAGCTTCGGCGACCGCGGCACGTCGCCCATCGAGGCCATCGCAGGCGCCCGCGTCACGCCCCTCCCCGGCCTCTTCATCGGCGCGGCGGCGGGCCTCGGCCTCACGCGCGGCTACGGCTCGCCGGACTTCCGCGCCGTCCTTTCCCTCGGGTATTCGGAGCCTGCGGCCGCGGCGGAGGCCGCCCCCGCGCCGGAGCCGGAGCCCGCGGCCCCGACCGACCGCGACGGAGATGGCCTCCTCGACGACGCGGACGGGTGCCCCGACGCCCCCGAGGACCTCGATCAGTTCGAGGACGAGAACGGCTGCCCCGACCCCGACAACGACGCCGACACGGTGCTCGACGTGTCCGACGGTGCCCCCCTCGACCCCGAAGACGCCGACGGCTTCGAGGACACCGACGGAGTCCCCGATCTCGACAACGATGCCGACGGCGTCCCCGACGCGGCCGACGCGTGCCCCATGGAGCCCGAGGACCGCGACGGATTCGAGGACGAGAACGGCTGCCCCGAGGCCGACAACGACCACGACTCGGTGGTCGACCCCGAGGACCAGTGCCCGCTCGATCCGGGCCGGGTCGAGGAGCACGGCTGCCCGCGCACCGTGCGCGTCGACCGCGAGACGGGCACCATCTTCATCCTCCAGCGGGTCGAGTTCGCCACCGGGCGCGACCTCATCCTCGAGCGCAGCTTCCCGATCCTGCAGGAGGTCCAGGCTGTGCTCGCCGCCAATCCCTCCATCACCCGAGTGCGGGTCGAAGGCCACACCGACTCCCGCGGAGCGGACGCCGCCAACCTCGACCTCTCGCGACGTCGCGCCGCCAGCGTGACGCGGTGGCTCGTGGAGCACGGTCTCACGGCCGAGCGCTTCGAGGCCTGGGGCTGCGGCGAGCTGCACCCGATCGAGTCCGATTCGACCGACGCGGGTCGGCAGGCGAACCGCCGCGTGGAGTTCCGGATCCTCGCACCGGCCACGTCCACCGAGGCGGCGCCGGATCGCGCGGGTTGCGTGGAAGCCGCGGCGCGCTGAAGCTCGGCGACATGCGCTTCGTCTGGCTCAACATCCTCGGCGGCATCGCGGTGCTCGGCAGCTACGCGCTGGGCATCGCAGGTCACCCGGACTCCGTCGGTCGCCTCTGGGGGGACATGCCACCCTCGCTCCAGGCCGTGTACGGCATCACCATGTGGCTCGCCGCGGCCGGATACTTCCCGTTCACCTACCTGTGGTGGCGACACGGCTCCGAGCTCCGCGTGCTCGGGGGCCGTGACTTCCGCGCGGTCGAGGCGCTCTACGCGCTCGTCCTGGTCCCCTCCGCGCTGTGGATGCCGCTCACCTTCGCGTGGCTCGAGGCCCCCTCGACGGGGCTCTGGATCGCCGTGCGACTGGTGCTCTTCCTCGTCGCGGCAGGGTCCTGTGGTCTGCTCGCGGCACTGCTGACGGCCACCCCTCGACCCCGACCGGCCCTCTTCTGGAGCGCCCTCGCAGGGCAGGCGTTGTTCATGGTGCAGACGGCGCTGCTCGACCCCCTCGTCTGGCCCCTGTTCTTCTAGTCGCTGCCACGTTCCTCACACGATCGTCGATGCCGCGGCACGCGGCGCTGGTGACACGCGCGCCCCTCCGGTAGCGTGGTGACCCATGCGCTGTTCGCTTGCCCGGTTCGTCGCCATCCTCTCCGCGCTGGCCGCCTTGACGGCTTCTGGCTGCAACACCCCGACCCGCACGCGGGACGCCGGCGGAGGTCCCCCCGATCCGGGCGTGGACAGTGGCCCGAGCCCCGGCTTCGACGCCGGCCCCGGCTTCGACGCCGGCCCGCGTCCGCCGCTCCCCGCCTGCGAGGCCCGCGCGGAGTTTGTCTACGTGATCGACCGCGAGCGCCGGCTCGCCCGCTTCGATCCCCGCGACGGTTCGTTCGCGGACGTCGGCGTCATCTCCTGCGCCTCCTCGAGCACCTCGCCGTTCTCGATGTCGGTCGACCGAGACGCGAACGCCTGGGTGCTGTTCAACAACGGACAGATTCGCCTGGTCAGCACGGTCGACGCGACGTGCGGCGCGGACGCGTTCCCCCTGTCGGCTCCGTTCGAGCGCTTCGGCATGGGCTTCTCGGCCGACGCGAGCAGCGGCACCGAGTCCCTCTTCGTGTCCGGCGGGACCTTCATCGAGCTGCTCGAGCAGACGGCCCCCGCGCGGCTCGGACGCGTCGATCCGTCGACCCGCGCCGTCTCGACCGTCGGCTCCCTTTCGGCGTGGCCCGAGCTCTCGGGCAACCGCGCCGGCGGACTCTTCGCCTTCTATCCGGCATCGACCACCTTCTCCCGCGTCACGCCGGGGCGCGTGGTGGAGCTCGACAAGACCACCGGCGGCGAGACCCGCTCCTTCGACCTGACGGCGATGGGAGGCGCGTTCACCGGCCAGTACGCCTTCGCCTTCTGGGGCGGCCGGTTCTACATCTTCGTGCGCGGCGAGTCCTCGACCAACAGCGAGGTGTGGCGCTTCAACCTTCCGCCCGAGGGCGACGGGACGGTCACGCGGGTGGTGGACGACGCGGGCCGGATCATCGTCGGCGCCGGCGTCTCCATCTGCGCTCCCATCGACCTCATCTGAGCACGGGGCCCTCCGACGTGGCCCTGCGACGGGGCCCTGCGACGGGGCCCTTCGCGGACCTCGCTCGCGCCCTCGAGGAGCGACGCGCCCTGAACGGCGCCGCATCGCTCCGACCGGGATCGATCCACGCGTCGCTCAGCGCCTCGGCGCGCGCCGTCGGGGCGAGCACGGTCGGCGGGGTCCGCGGACCCCACGTCCGGTCGTTCGACGTCGAGCCGACGGAGCAAGCCTGGGGTCCGGGCACCTCATCCCCGTGACGTCGCGGCCGCGCCGCGGCGGCAAGGCCGCTGGATCCAGGGTAATCCGGGCATGGCACGGTGGCTGCTCAAGCTTCCGGCGCATGCGCCCCGTTCCCGCGACCCTTCGTCTCAGCCTGGCGTCTGTCGTCGCCGCGGGGTGCTCGACGCCCGCGACCACGACCCGTCGGCCGTGGACGCCGAGGTCGGCCATGGCCACCGCCGCAACCTGCACGTGAGGAGAGCTCCGATGACCGCCCTCGACAACCACACCCTCGACAGGCAAGCGCATCACGCGCACGGCCGCCGCCCCCCTTGCGCTGCGTCCCCGAGCCGCCCTAGCCTCCCGAGCATGAGAGCATC
>CAIKNO010000672.1 GCA_903828805.1 uncultured Sandaracinus sp.
AGAGCACGATGCGAACGATGTCGGCCATGACCCTGCTCCTGCTGGCCCTGAACGGGGTCGGGTGCAGTTGCGGCTCGGAGATGCCCATCGGTGGCGACGCAGGCGCCCTCGACGCCGGCCCCGGCGATGCAGGCCCAGGCGACGCCGGTGCCCCGGACGCCGGCCCCGCAGACGCCGGCGCCACCGACGCGGGCCCTGTGGACGGCGGCCCGACCGATGCTGGCCCCGCCGACGCGGGTCGCATGCCGTCGGGTCCGAGCGCCATCTTTCCGACCTCGGGCGGCGCGAGCGCGTCGAGCCCCGGCTACCGCGCGCAGTTCAGCGTCGGTGCCCCGCAACCGATGGGCGCAGCGAGCGCGGCCGGACGCCGGGTGCGCCTCGGCCCCGTGAGCCGCGCGCGATGAGCCTGAAGACGACGAGACACGGGCACCACGACACGGCCACCACGACACGGCCACCACGACACGGCCACCCCACGACACGATGGCGACCAAGGGAGACACGATGATGCGCACGAAGAGGTGGCTGCTCGCAGCGCTGGCGATGATGGTCGTGGGGATCGCGCCCTCGGGCGTCCGCGCCGACGCCCCATCGGTCCTGCCGATCCAGGGGTACGTCACCGATGCTGGCGGCCTTCCTCTCGAGGGCCCGAGCGACGTCACGTTCTCGCTCTACACGAGCGAATCCGGCGGTACCCCGGTCTACGCGGAGACCCAGTCGCTTGTCGTCGAGCAAGGCTACTTCACCGCCTACGTGGGCGACTCGGTGCCGCTCGACCTCGCGGTGTTTCGCGACAACGGCACGCTCTTCGTGGGGATCCGCGTCGGGGCCGACCCCGAGATGTCGCCCCGCGCCCTGCTCGGCTCGGTGCCCTACGCGGCCTACGCGCAGTTCGCTCCGTGGGCGGGTCTCTCGGGCGTCCCCGCCGACCTCGCGGACGGCGATGACCGCGGTCCGAGCTACGTGGCCGGGACCGGCATCTCGATCTCGGGGACCACGATCAGCGCCGACACCGCCGCCGTTCAGGCGCGGGTGTCGGGCACGTGCGCGGTGGGCCAGGCCGTGACCGGCGTCAACGCCGACGGCACGGTCGCGTGCGCGTCCACGACGTACACCGCCGGCACGGGGCTCACGCTGACCGGCACGACCTTCGCGGCCGACACGTCCGCGCTTCAGGCGCGGGTCACCGGGAGCTGCCCGGTCGGCCAGTCGGTCCGCGTCATCAACGCCGACGGCACCGTCACCTGCGAGACCGACGACGACACGACGTACACCGCGGCGCCCGCCTCGGGCATCACCTTGACGGGCACGGCCCTCTCGGCCGACACCGCCGTCGTCCAGAGCCGGGTGACCGGCACCTGCAGCGCCGGGCAGGCCGTCACCGCCATCGCCGCCAACGGGACCGTCACCTGCGCCGCCGCCGGCGCGACTTACACTGCGGGCACCGGCCTGACGCTCACCGGCACCTCGTTCGCGGTGAACACCACGGCGATCCAGGCGCGGGTCACCGGCACCTGCGCCGCCGGCCAGGCCGTCACCGCGATCGGCGCGGGCGGCACCGTCACCTGCGCGGCCACCGGCGCGAGCTACACCGCGGCCACCGGAGGGGGCCTGACGCTGACCGGGACCGCCTTCGCGGCGGACACCGCGGTGCTCCAGGCCCGGGTCACGGGCACCTGCCCCGCCGGCCAGGCCGTCACCGGGATCGGCGTGGGCGGCACCGTCACCTGCGCCTCGACGGTCGAGACGTACACCGCTGCCCCGGGAGGCGGACTCACGCTGACCGGCAACGCGTTCGCCGTGAACACGGCGTCGGTCCAGGCCCGCGTGGGCGGGACCTGCCTCGCGGGAGCGTCCATCCGTTCCATCAACCCGGACGGCACGGTCGTCTGCGAGGTCGACGACGGCGCCACCTACACCGGCGCCGTCGGCAGCGGCGTCATCGTGACCGGCACGGCGCTCT
>CAIKNO010000673.1 GCA_903828805.1 uncultured Sandaracinus sp.
ACCCAGGCATCGCGGCAAGACGATCCTGCTGTGGAACACCCTCTCGACGGTGCGTCCCGAGCCGGGGCCCACGGCGCGCTCGAAGGTCCCCCCTTCGCTCCAGTGGGTGCTCGACGCGCCCGAGGTCGCATGACGCGCGCGCTAGAGCGCAGCCCGCAGCGAACGCGCGCCGATCAGCGCGTCGGCTTGCCACGCCCGGACCGTCACGAGCCGCTCTCCGCGCGGCGGCGCGGGCGACGCGAGCACGAACCGATCGCGGCCCGACGCGTCTCCGATGCGCGTGCCGTCGATGAACAGTTCGAGGCGATCCGCGCCGAGCGCTTCGACCGAGAATTGCACGCCCCCCGAGGCGCTCGGATCGATCTGGACGATCACCGCGATGCCCGCGTCCTGCTGCAGCGGCGTGCCCGAGGAGGTCGCACGTCGCAGGGCCCGCAGCAGGTGCTCACCCATGTCGTCGAGGGACCTGCAGTTGGTGTCTCCGATCGCGTCGGGAATGCTGGCGGCCATCAACCAGCGCTCGCCGGTCGCGGGATCTTCGACGACCCCGTGATCGAGGCAGTCGTCGTACGGAACCCAGCCCGGCTTGTGGCAGATCCGCGGGGCGTGACCGAGCGCCCTCGACGCGCCGCCCTCGAAGAACGAAGGCGTCGAGTGACAGAGCGCGTCCTGCAGGGCCGCGATGTCCGAGGCGTCGACGGCGAAGCGCTCGTCGGTCGGGACCTCGGCGTCGAGCACCACGCGTCGCACGCCCTCGGTCAATTCGAAGAGCGAGGCGCAGTTGCCATCGGCGCCGCATCCGTACGAGGTGGTCGTCGCGCGCGCCGGAACGACGTCGCGGCGGCCGCCTTCCTCGAGCGTCATCTCGGGGATGTCGCGGATCGGGAACCCCGCATACGAGCGCTGGATGACGGCCCCCGGGAACCCGTGCGACGCGTCGAGGAACGACTCGTTCATCCAGGCGAATCCGGCGATGCGGATCGTGCGGTCGTAGTCCTGGTTCGAGCTCACGCGCACCGCCCGATCGACGATGTTCCGCGCGATGTCGGAGAACCCGCTCGCCCAGGTCACCCGCGCCGCGCCCGTGAAGCCGCGTGCGTGGAGGAACTCGAGGGCCGCGATGGAACTGAGCACCTTCACCGTCGAGGCCGGCCAGTACGCCTCCGAGAAGGCCCCGCCGCCCGCATCCATCATCACGTAGGCGGGCCCCTCGACCCCCGGGACGATCCGCGCGCCGTACACCTCGCTGCCCTCGGGCAGGGTCCACCCCTCTGCCGCGAACGCCGCGGCGAGGGCCTCGTGGTCCATCGCCCGTCGCGCCTGCTCGATCCACGTCCACGCGGGGCTCAGCGCGTCGTCGCGCAAGGGCTCGAGGCCCGCGTCGGGCGGGCCGCCGTCCTGTCCGTCGGCGCCTGCATCGGTGGGCCCAGGCTCCGCCGCGTCGATGGGGGCGGACGCATCGACGAGGCCCTGCCCGGCGTCGGGCTCGACGCGGGTCCCGGCGTCGAGGCCCCTGGGCAGGGGCGCGGCCTCGTCGCACGCGGCGAGCAGCAGCAAGAAGCCGAGGGGCGCGGGGATCCTGATCATCGCGTCGAGTGTAGGCCAAGGGTCGACGGCTGGGATCTCCGCGCTCAAAGTCCCGCGATGAGCGACTCCCTCGAGGCCCTCCGGCAGGAGGTGCTGCGGTTCCGTGATGCGCGGGCGTGGTCCCGCTTTCACACGCCGAAGAACCTGGCGATGGCCATCGGCGTCGAGAGCGCGGAGCTTTCGGAATTGTTTCTGTGGAAGGACGACGCGGAGGTGGCGGAGGCGCTCGCACGACCCGACTTCCGCGAGAAGGTCAGCCACGAGATGGCGGACGTCCTGGTGCTGCTGCTCACCATGAGCGAGTCGGTGGGACTCGATCTGGCCGCTGCCCTGCGCGCCAAGCTCGAGGTCAACGGGGCGAAGTACCCGGTGGAGAAGTCGTACGGGCGCGCGACGAAGTACGACGCCCTCTGAGCCTCGTGCACGGGGCGCCGGTGGCTGCCAAGCTCCGGCGATGTCCGAACCGCAAGGACCGATGGTGCGCCCCGTGCTCACCTATCCGATGTCGTGGGAGTACCGGGTCGTCGGGGCCGACGAGGCTGCAGTGCGCGGTGCCATCGCCGAGGTGCTGGGGGCCCGTCCGCACGAAGTGCAATCGGGCCTCGTGAGCCGACAAGGGCGCTGGCTCTCGGTGCGGGTCGAGCTGATCGTGCAGTCCGAACAGGATCGCGACGAGCTTCATCGCACGCTCGTCGCGCACCCCGCGGTCCGTCTCGTGATGTGACGTGGTCGCGGGCGACGCCGTTCGCGTTGGGCAGGCCGCTGGGCGTCGTGTACGTTGCCCGGGATGTCTCGACCCCTCGTCCTCTCCTACGCCGCGTGCGGCACCTGCAAGAAAGCCCTCGGCTGGCTCGGTGCGCGCGGCATCGCCGCCGACGTCCGGCCCATCGTCGAGGCGAAGCCCACCGTGGCGGAGCTGACGCGGTGGATCGCCGCGAGCGGGTTGCCGGTCCGCAAGTGGCTCAACACCAGCGGCCAGAGCTACCGGGCGCTTGGCAAGGAGGCCATCGATGCGGCCGACGACGCGACCCTCGTGCAGTGGCTCGCGGCGGACGGGAAGCTCGTGAAGCGCCCGGTGCTGGTCCACGGACAGACCGTCCTGGTGGGCTTCCGGGACGAGGCCTACGCCGCGCTCTTTCCGGCGTGAGCGGCCCCCGGGAACGCGCTTCGTTCAGCGGGCCATCAGCCGGTCGCGCACCAGCTCGGCCATGAGCAGGCCGGCGGCGACGCCGACGTTGAGGGACTCGACGGGGCCCGCGCCGGGGATCGACACGAGGGCATCGCATGCGCCCCGGACCCGCTCCGAGAGGCCTTCGCGTTCGTGTCCGAGGACCAGCACCGTCGGCCGTCCCAGCGGGCGCGCGAACACGCTGCGCGCGTGCTGATCGGCGCCGACGACCTGAACTCCTCGGGCCCGCAGTCGACCGAGGGTGTCGGCCAGGTCGGTCGTGCGGCTGAGCGCGAGGTGCTCCGCGCCTCCCTCAGCGACGCGCACCGCGTCCGGCGAGAGGGCAGGGTGTGGCGCGGGCGAGCCGAGCAGGGCGGCATCGAGCCCGAGGAACGCGGCCGTGCGCAGGATGGAGCCCACGTTGTAGGGATTGCGGACGCGGTCGAGCGCCACGGCCGCTCCCTGCGTGCGGGTCAGCAAGGACGCGAGGTCGGCGGCGGGCGTCCAGGTCCGTGCCCGGGTCTCGAGGACGAGGCCCTCGTGGTGGGGCGTGCCGGCGATCCTCTCGAGCTCACCGTCGAGCAGCGCATCGCAGGGAATCCGATGGGCCTTGGCCCACGCGGAGAGCGCGGCCGTCTCGGCGCGGACGTCCTGCGTGAAGCCGATGCGCACGATGTCCTTCGGGCGCGCGTCGAGCACCGCGAGGCCGGCCCGAAGCCCGAACACGCGCTCTGCCGCGCCGGCCTGCCCGTCCGGACGTCGAGCCCCCGAGGCCGGGCCGGATGGGCGCGGGGGCCCCGCGTCCCGCCGTGGTCCTGCGTTGCCCCGCGGGGGCATGCGCTTGGCGTCGGGACGCTTCATCGGAGGCTCGCGGAGGTCACGCCGGCGTTCTGCGCGCGTCGGCTGTTCACGCCAGGGCGACGTAGATCGCCTGCACGTCGTCGTCGTCGTCGATGGCCTCGAGGAACGCCTCGACCTCGGCGCGCTTCGCGTCGTCGTCGAGCGTCACCGGGTTCTTCGCCTTCCAGATCAGCTTCGAGGAGGCGATCGACCACTTGCGTTCGCCAAGCGCCTTGCCGACCACGTCGAGGTCGGTGGGCTCCGTGAAGAACACGGTCGCTCCGTCGTCGCCGGCTTCGAGGTCCTGCGCGCCACATTCGATGGCGGCCTCTTCGGGATCGGCCCCGCCCTCGGGCGGCGTGGCTTCGACCGCGCCGAGCCGGCTGAAGTCCCAGGACACCGACCCTGCGCCGCCGAGCTGACCCTTGCGGAACAGCACCCGGATGTTGCTCGACGTGCGGTTCCGGTTCTCGGTCAGACATTCGACGATCACGCCGACCTGATGGGGCGCGAAGCCCTCGTAGGTCACGGTGTCGAACTGCATCGGTTCGTCGGTCAGGCCGGCGCCCTTCTTGATGGCGCGCTCGAGCGTGTCCTTCGTCATCGACGCCTTCCGCGCGGCGTCCACGGCCATCCGCAGGCGCGGATTCATCGCGGGATCCGGTCCGCCCTTCGCGGCGACCATGATCTCCTTGGCCAGCTTGCTCATGACGCGGCCCTTCGCGTTCGCGGCCGCCTCACGCCCCTTTTGCTTCCACTGCGCGCCCATTGCGACCGCGGGTTAGCATCTTCTGCCCGCGCAGGCGAGGCCCTCGGCCCCGCGCTCGATGCCACTCAGAAGCAGCGGCTCCGGGCCAGGAGCAGGTCGGTGCAGGTGAGGCTCCCCTCGCAGGTGCGGCCCGCGCAGCACAGTTCGTTGGACCCGCCGCAGGCCTCGCATCCACTGACGAGTCCGAAGACGCGATCGACGCACACCCCTCCGGCCGCGCACACATCGCCGGGGCAGCAACCCTGCGACACCCGGCCGCACCCGGTGCGGCAGGTCCCCGACACGCACGCGCCCGCCGCGCAGACTGCGCCCGCGCAGCATGGCTGGTCCACGCCGCCGCAGACCGGGGGCATCATCATCCCGGCGTCGGTCTCGGGTCGTCCGGCATCGACGGCGACGGGCCCCGCGTCGGTCTCGGGTCGTCCAGCATCGACAACGACGGGGCCTGCGTCGGTCTCGGGCGGTCCGGCATCGACGGTGATGGGACCCGCGTCGGTCTCGGGCGGTCCGGCATCGACGGTGATGGGACCCGCGTCGGTCTCGGGCGGTCCGGCATCGACGGCGATGGGCCCCGCGTCGCGCAGCGCCCCGCCGTCCATGCGAGGCCCAGCGTCCATCGAGAACCCCGCATCGACGGA
>CAIKNO010000674.1 GCA_903828805.1 uncultured Sandaracinus sp.
CACACCCCCGCGCGGCCCCCGACAGGACCGCGCGTCGAAAGGTCGTTTGCGTGACTCACGCCCCACCAGCGAAGAAGTTGAAGGCCCCAGCCTTCAACGACAGTCGCTGGTGAAAATCACGGATTTCCACCGGTCGGCATGATCGGATACGGGCTCAGGCGGCTCGGCTTGTCGGTGAGCCAGAAGCGGCCCATGTCCGACCACGCGCTGCGCATGTCCTGGTCGCGGTCCACGGCCCAGTCCATGCGGGACTCGTCCTTGGTCTGCGAGGTGTTGACGAGCTCGGGGGAGAGGTCGACCGAGAGCGAATCAAGGTCGGTCTTGTACTTGCGGTCCGGATCGGACTTGCAGCCAGCGAGGGTGAACATCGATGCGCCGATCGCGAGAACGGCGGCGGTCGAAGAGAGAGCGTTGATGCGAGTGATACGGGGCATGAATCTTCCTCTGTTGAGCGGGGCATCATGCGGGAATCCGCGGAGGTTGTCAATCACCTCGAAATCTTGGGGGTACACTCGATTCGTCACGCCCCGTGACCCCCTCGGGCGGGCTTCCAGGCACATCGCCTCGAACCTTGCTTGAACCCTAGGGATCGGCGACTACCGCGACGAAGACCAGGCCTCCTTTGCGCTCCGCGCTCTGAGTGGAAGGTCGGGATCGATGGACGCCGAACCCACCTTGCACTAGGGTTCGAGCGCTCGTCCCTGGATGGCGGCGGCGCCAGATTGGCGTCCCGTTTCCGGCTGCTTGCAGCTGCTTTCTCTCCCGAAGGGGTCACTGGGCGTGCGGCGTGAGGCCGTGACGCTACTAGCGTGCGGCCGTGACGCGACTAGCGTGCGGCCGTGGCGCTACTAGGCGTGCTGCCGTGGGTCAGTTGGCCCGCGGCGCGACCTTCCACCGACGCGTCGGGCTCGGGCCCGCCATGCGTTCGACCGTGAGGGGGACCTCGACGGTGCCTGCAAACCATCCGCGCAGCGGGGGATCCGCGTCAGGGGCGCCTTGTAGTCCCGGCGGCTTGAGGATGTAGCGCGCGAGTCGCTCGTCGCCGGTCACGCGCAGCTTCCAGCGCCACGCGCCTTCGGGCTTCTCGTCGAAGAGGCGCTGCATCGCGCTTGCGTCCTCGATCGAGGTCAGCCACATCGGGATGCCTCTCGCGCTGCCGCCTGGCCACCACATGCGGCTGGTGCGGCGCACGATACCTTCCTCGAGCAGTTCAACGCGCAGCCCGACGGCGACGCCGTTGAAGATCTCGCCTGTCGTGGCCGTCGCGTTGAAGCGCATGCCGCCGCGAGGCGTGCCTTGCGACCAGACCGAGAGGCCTTCTGCAAAGACGAGCGATACGTCGTGCCGCATGGCGTCGTCGTCGAGCGCCTCCCATTTCGGTGGCGGCACGACGACGAGCGTCGGGAGCGTGAGGCTCTGTGGAGCGAGCGTGACGGGGGCGGCGCCGTCATGCACGTAGGTCAACGCGCAGGTCACGGGATCGCCCGCCTTCGCGTCGTGCGGGAGCTCGACGATCAGGCTCGGGAAGCGCCCGTCGGGATGGAACTCCGCCGCGCGCGTCGAGCCGTCGGCA
>CAIKNO010000675.1 GCA_903828805.1 uncultured Sandaracinus sp.
ACCTCGCCGGAGAAGCGCTCGGACGCCGGGTCGACCGTGAGCGCGAGCCGGTAGTGCTCGGGGGGCACGCCCTCGGGCAGCGGCCCGGCAGGGGGCGGGTCGGCCGCGGTCACGGTCTCCGACCCCGGCGCGACGGGCGCCGGTTCGAGCGAGGCCGTCGCAGGACCCGGGACCGCGCTTCCACAGGCCGAGAGCCAAGCCAGCATCGCGGACGCCGCGAAGGCACGGAGACCTGCGCGCACGAAGAAGAAGCGTGGGTGCATCGCGCGCGTATAGCGCGCCCTCGGGGCCGCGCCCAGACTGCCCCCATGCGTCACGTCCTGCGCAGCGCGCTCGGCCTCGCCCTCGGGCTGCTCGGCCTGATCTGCGGGGCGTGCGGCCACGGAGAGACGCCCGCCCTGCCGCCCGTGCGCGCGGCGGCCGCCCCGGCCTCCGCCCCCACACCGGCCGACCCGCGCTGCCCGGCGCTGTGCGCCCGCGCCGCCGAATGCCTCGACGCGCGCGGCGTCCCGCGCAGCGACGAGGAGAACGACTGCGGGCGCTCGTGCGCGGACGGGGCCTACCGCGCGATGCCCGCGTCGATGTTGGAGTGCCTCGACGCCGCCGGCTGCGAAGGCTTCGTGGACTGCACCGGGCGCGCGCTCGCGCAGCAACTCGATCCGGCCGCGCCGCCCGCGGAGGCGCGTGCGCAGGCGGGCGCGCCCACCCCACCCGTGGCCGGGCGCCCCGCAGACCCGTGGCCCGAGGCCTTCCCCGAGATCCCCGGGGGCACCCCCATCTCGCCCGACGCGCCGAACCCTGCGGTGCAGGTCGCGGTGCGCGCCTACGACACCAGCCTCGACGCGCTCGAGACCCTCCTGAGGATCGAGCTCGGCGCGCAGGGCTGGGAGGCCCATGCCACCGAAGAGGCCGACGGCGCCCGACGCTTCCTCGCCGTCCGCACCGGGCGCGAGGTGCAGGTGGCGCTGTACCGCGAAGGCGACCGCGCGCGGATGCAGGTGATGGAGCTGCGCCCCTGAGCCGGTCCCGGGGGTGGCGGGCCGCGACCTCGGCGGCGCGCGAGGACGCCGCGTTCCGCCTGTCTGCCCCCGCGCCTCGTCGCGCGGCTTGCCCGGGCCTGCGTTCCGCAGGATCCTCGCGGCCATGCGCCGTCTTCCCGCGTTCGTCCCCTTCGCGCTCGCCCTCGGGTGCGCGCTCTCCGCGGGCGGCTGCTACTTCACCCGCTCGCCCTCCCGGCCCCTGCCCGCGCTGCTCTTCTCGCATCCCGCGAGCGCACCGGAGGCCCCGTCGACCGGCGGCGCCGCGGCCCACCCGCCTTGCCTGGTCATCTTCATCCCCGGCTTCCTCGACGGTCCCGACACCTACCGGGAGCACGGCTTTCCAAGCGCGCTCGTGCGGTCCGGCGCGGCCTGCGACTCGGTCGCGGTCGACCTGCACTTCCGCTACTACGGCGAGGGCCGGGCCGCCGACATCCTCTACGAGGACGTGCTCGCGCCGGCCGTCGGCCGCGGCTACGAGGAGATCTGGCTCGTGGGGATCTCGATGGGCGGCCTCGGCACCATGATGCTCGCGCGGGCCCACCCCGAGCTCATCGACGGCGTCGTGCTCCTCTCGCCCTTCCTCGGCGAGGAGTCCTTCGTGCGCGAGGTCGCGGCCGCAGGCGGGCTCGCGGCGTGGCATCCGCCCTCTCCGATGCCCGCGCGCGAGGACACCAGCACCTACTCGACGTTTCTCTGGGCCTGGTTCCGCGGCTACGTCGAGGACCCCGATTCGATGCCCCCCACGTGGATCGGGTGGGCGAACGGGGAGCGCCTCGCGCCGGTGGCGCAGCTCTTCGCAGCGGCGCTGCCCGAATCGCACACGCTGGCCCGCGACGGCGCGCACAACTGGGCGACGTGGCGGCCCCTCTTCGCGGACCTGCTGCAGCGCGCGCAGCCGGGCCGTGGCCGCGCGGCGCGGGCGCGCTGAACGCGGACGACGCGCACTCCATCCGCGGTCGGCGACGCGCCCGCGCGATGCCCGCACTCACGGCCGCGTCGAGCGCCGGTGCGGCGACTATGGTTCGGTGGGTGTCCCTCCGCATCGACCAGGACCAAGCACGGTTCAAGGGCATCGTCCGCGGCAAGATCCGCCAGAACTTGCGCCGCTACGTCTCGCAGGGAGAGCTGACGGGGAAACGAGGGAAGGACCTCGTCTCCATCCCCCTGCCCCACATCGACATCCCTCGATTCCGCTACTCCGACCGGCAACAGGGCGGCGTCGGGCAAGGCCCGGGCGAGCCCGGCTCCCCCATCGGCCCCGGCGATGACGAGGACGGCGAAGGGGAGGGACGGGGCAAGGCGGGCAAGGAAGGCGCCGAGCACACGATCGAGGTCGACGTCACCCTCGACGAGCTCGCCGGCATCCTCGGCGAGGAGCTCGCGCTTCCCGACATCGAGCCGCGCGGCAAGAACAAACTCCTCGATCAGAAAGATCGCTACGTCGGCATCCGACGGGTGGGCCCCAACTCGCTACGCCACTTCAAGCGCACGTACAAGCAGGCGCTGCTCCGGCAGATCTCGACCGGGACCTACGACGCCCGCCATCCCATCGTCGTGCCCACCCGCGACGACATGCGGTACCGCAGCTGGAAGACCCAGGAGGAGCCGGTCGCGAACGCGGTCATCGTCTACATGATGGACGTCTCCGGCTCGATGGGGGACGAGCAGAAGGAGATCGTCCGCATCGAGAGCTTCTGGATCGATGCGTGGCTGCGCAAGCAGTACAAGGGCCTCGAGACGCGCTTCATCATCCACGACGCGGTCGCGCGCGAGGTGACGCGGGACGTCTTCTTCCGCACGCGCGAGTCCGGCGGGACGATGATCTCGAGCGCCTACAAGCTCGCGGCGAAGCTCATCGAGGACGAGTTCTCGCCCGCCGAGTGGAACATCTACCTCTTCCACTTCTCGGACGGCGACAACTGGTCGGTCGACGACACCACGATGTGCATCGACCTGCTCAAGACCACCCTGCTGCCGGCGAGCAACGTCTTCTGTTACGGGCAGGTCGAGAGCCCTTATGGCTCAGGCCAGTTCATCAAGGACCTGCGCGAACGGCTCGGCGCGGATGCTCGCCTGGTCACGAGCGAGATCCGCGACCGCGACGCGATCATCGGATCCATCAAGGACTTCCTCGGAAAGGGTCGCTGACACCATGGCCCGCCACGACCTCGCGACGGTCCTGCCGCCCTACCTCCGCGACCTGCAGCAGGAGGTCGAGGCCCACGCCAGGAGCTTCGGCCTCGACTTCTTCCCCACCCTCTTCGAAGTCGTCAGCTACGACCAGATGAACGAGCTGGCCGCGTACGGAGGCTTCCCGGTTCGCTACCCGCACTGGCGCTTCGGCATGGAGTTCGAGCAGCTCAGCAAGAGCCACGAGTACGGGCTGTCGAAGATCTACGAGATGGTCATCAACAACAACCCCTCGGTCGCCTACCTGCTCGAGGGGAACTCCATCGTCGATCAGAAGCTCGTGATGGCCCACGTGTTCGCGCACGTCGATTTCTTCAAGAACAACTACTGCTTCAAGGCGACCAACCAGGGGGTCGACCCGCGCACCGGCGAGCCTGTCCGGAAGTGGATCGACGCGATGGCCAACCACGGCGCGACGCTTCGGCGCTGGGTGGACCGGGTGGGCATCGAGGCCGTCGAGGAGTTCATCGACACCTGCCTCTCGCTCGAGAACCTGATCGACCCGCAGAAGCCGTTCCATCCGCCCCGGGCGCGCGAGAAGAAGAGCGAGTTCGAGCTCCTCGACGGCGACGAGACGCTCGAGCCCGCAGGCCGGCTCCGGGTCGATCGCGACTACATGAAGGACTTCATCAACCCGCGCGAGTTCCTGGAGTCCCAGCAGCGCGGGCTCGACGCCGAGCGCGCGAAGGCCAAGCGCGTCCCCGAGCGTCCCGACCGGGACGTGCTGGGGTTCCTCCTCGAGCACGCACCGCTCGAGCGATGGGAGCGCGACGTGCTCTGGGCGGTCCGCACCGAGGCCTACTACTTCTGGCCCCAGATGCAGACGAAGATCATGAACGAGGGATGGGCGAGCTACTGGCACAGCCGGCTCATGACCGAGAAGATCTGCGACGACGGCGAGATCATCGAATACGCCGAGCGCAACGCCGGGGTGATGGAGACCGCCAGCGGCCGCTTGAACCCGTACAAGCTCGGGGTCGAGCTCTACCGGCACATCGAGGAGCGGTGGGACCGCGGGCAGTTCGGACCCGCGTGGGAGGACTGCGACGACCTCGAGGCGCGCCGCTCGTGGAACCTGAACACCGGCCTCGGACGGAAGAAGATCTTCCAGGTCCGCGCGCTCTACAACGACGTCACGTTCATCGACGAGTTCCTCACGCCCGACTTCGTCGCCGAGCAGAAGATGTACGCGTTCGGCTACAGCAAGCGGAACGATCGCTTCGAGATCGAGAGTCGAACCTTCGCCGACGTGAAGGAGAAGCTCCTCTTCTCGATCACCAACGCCGGTCAGCCCTTCGTCCGCGTCACCGACGCGAACCTCGGCAACCGCGGCGAGCTGATGCTCGCGCACGAGCACCAGGGCATCGACCTGCGCGTCGACTGGGCGCGCGAGGTCCTGCAGGCCCTCGTGCGGGTCTGGCGGCGCCCGGTGGAGATCCACACGGTGCTCGAGAACAAGCCCGCGACGCTGCGCTTCGACGGGCGCGAGCACGTCCAGAGACTGCGCGCCTGATCGGGGGGGCCGTGCCCCGCGCGCCCGACCGTCGGACCGCGAGACGCGTCTGCGGACGTGCACCGACCGCCATGCCCGTGACGAACGACGCCGGTCGAATTTCCCCCGAACCACGGCCCGCGTCGCCGGGTGTGATAGCGTCGTGCGCCGGGAGGACTTGATGGGCCGTGCAGAACTCGGCGCGTGCGTCGTGCTGGCGTCTCTCGTGGCGTGCGGGCCCTCGACCGGGGCCCCGGAAGATGCCGGGCTCGACGCCGATCGCGCCGAGGCCGGTCTCGATCGAGACGCGGCCCCGCCGCCGCCGATCCCGCCCGCGCCTGGCTCCGATGGGGCGCGCCTCGATGCGCTCCGCCACGCGAGCGCTGTCGCACCGACGGGACACGCCGAGGGCGGCATCGTCACGACCCTCGTCCTCGACGCGCCGCTGCCCGGCGAGGCCGGGGCCGACATCGTGGACCGGATGCTGCGCTTCCTCGAGGAGAACCGCGCGCTCTACCGGCTGGATGACCCGCGGGCCGAGCTGCGGCTCGCCGAGGTGCCGGTGGACGGCGCGCTC
>CAIKNO010000676.1 GCA_903828805.1 uncultured Sandaracinus sp.
CGGGAGCGCGGCGTGAACGTGCGCTTCGCCATCCATCCGGTCGCCGGACGGCTGCCCGGACACATGAACGTGCTGCTCGCCGAGGCCGGCGTGCCCTACGACTTCGTGCTCGAGATGGAGCACATCAACCACGACTTCCCGACCACCGACGTGACGCTCGTCATCGGCGCCAACGACATCGTCAATCCCGGCGCCCTCGACGATCCCGGCAGCCCCATCTACGGCATGCCGGTCCTCGAGGTGTGGCGGAGCAAGACGGTGGTGGTGCTCAAGCGCGGCATGGCCGCGGGCTACGCCGGCGTGGAGAATCCGCTCTTCCACCTCGAGAACACCCGCATGCTCTTCGGCGATGCGCGCAAGAGCATGGAAGCGCTGGTCGCCGCCGTCCGCGGATAGGCGCACCGAAGGAGTCCCTCGATGTTCTCTTTTCTCCGCAATCCCAAGATCGAGATGCCCCGCCCCGAGGACGCCCTGCCCGGACGGGCCGAGGCGATGCCGGTGCCCGCCGCGCACTTCGTGCTCGGCTCGCCGCTCGTTCCGCCCTTCCCCGCCGGCAGCGAAGTGGCCACCTTCGGGCTCGGCTGTTTCTGGGGCGCGGAGCGAAAGTTCTGGCAGCAGCCCGGGGTGCTCGGCACCTCCGTCGGTTATGCCGGGGGCTTCACCCCGAACCCGACGTACGAGGAGGTCTGCTCCGGGCGCACCGGCCACAACGAGGTGGTGCAGGTCGTGTTCGACCCCCGCGTCGTGTCGTACGAGACGCTGCTCGCGGTGTTCTGGGAGAACCACGACCCGACCCAGGGCATGAGGCAGGGCAACGACATCGGCACCCAGTACCGCTCCGGCCTCTACGTGCACTCGGAGGCCCAGCGGAGCGCCGCGGAGGCGAGCCGAGCCCGCTACGCGAAGGCGCTCGCGAAGGCCGGACACGGGCCCATCACGACCGAGGTGAGGGACGCCCCCGCGTACTACTACGCCGAGACCTACCACCAGCAGTACCTCGCGAAGAACCCCAGCGGCTACTGCGGGCTCGGCGGCACCGGCGTGGCGTGCCCGACCGGCCTCGGCGCCCCGGCGGAGTGAGGGCTTGAGGCGCATCGCCGACCTCGGTCATGATGCGCCTCGATGAACCCTTCTGAACACGCGCCCTTCATCCAGCTCCTGGCCCAGGTCCTGATCGTCGACGGCGCGCTGTCCGACGGGGAGCGGTCCTACCTCGACGCGGTGATGGACCGCCTCGCCATGCCCGCCGACGCGCGGAAGGCGGCCCTCGCGGGCGTGAGCCTGGACAGCCCGGTCGAGGAGCGCGTCGCGGCCCTCTCGGACGAAGCGAAGCGGCTGCTGCGCCACGAGCTCGAGGCCGCGGCCGCCTCCGACGGCGAGACGAAGGCGGTCGAGCTCTCCCTGGTGCAGCGGGTGCGCGCGGCGCTCGGATGAACGCCCTCCGCGCGTTCGTCTTCCTCGGCGCGTTCCTGCTCTTCGCGATGGAGCCGATGGTCGGGCGGCTCCTGCTGCCGAGCTTCGGCGGCGCGTTCCACGTGTGGACGACCTCCCTGATGTTCTTCCAGGGGGCCCTCTTCGTCGGATACCTCTACGCGCACCTCGCGGCAGGAAGGGTCGGCCGGGCACACCTCGGACTGCTCGCGCTGCCGCTGCTGTGGCTGCCGCCGACGGTCGCGCTCGAGGCGGACGCCCCGCGCGACGTGCTCGGCCTGCTCACCGAGCTCACGGTCGATTTCGGGGCCCCCTTCGTCGCGCTCGCGACCACCGGCGTGGTCGCCCAGCGCTGGCTCGCGCGATCGTCCCTGCCCGGTCGCCACACGCCCTACGTCCTCTACGCGATCAGCAACGCCGGCTCGCTCTCCGCGCTCTTGCTCTACGCCCTCGTCATCGAGCCGCTCGTGGGGCTCTCGGTGCAGCGCTGGGCGTGGGCCGCGGGATTCGTCGCGTACCTCGTCGCGGCCGTGCTCGCGCACCGGGCGACCCATCGGGCCGGGGACGCGGCGCCTTCGAGCCCCGAGGCCGCACCGATCGACGAGGTCTCGAAGGACGAGGAGCGCATCACCGTCGCGCACCTGCTGACGTGGGGACTGCTGGCGGCCTGGCCCTCGGTGTTCCTGATGGCGGTCACGAACCTCATCGCCCTCGACGCCGGCAACGTGCCGCTGGTGTGGGTCGTCCCGCTCGCGCTCTACCTGCTCTCGTTCATCCTGGCCTTCGCCGAGCCGAGCCGCGTGCCCGACGCGGCGCGCCGCCTGTGGCCGCATTTCGCGGCGGTGGGCCTCTTCTTCTTCGCCGGCGCGGAGACCGGGGGCAGCTGGGCGCCGGTGGTGCTCCAGCTCGCCGTCCTCTTCGCCGTGTGCCTCGCAGCGCACGCCGAACTTCACGAGCGCAGGCCGGGGCCGCGTCACCTGACCCTCTACTACCTCGTGCTCTCGCTCGGCGGCGGCCTCGGAGGCGCGTTCGTGGCGCTCGGCGCGCCCTCGTGGTTCCGCGGACTCTTCGAGTATCCGATCGGCCTGCTCGGTCTCGCCGCGACGATGGGCATCCTGCGCCGACGCGCGCTGCTCGGCTGGGCGCGGGGCCCGGGCCGGGGCATGGCGTTCGCCTCGGCGGCCTTGCTCGCGGTCATCGGATGGAAGCTCGCGGAGGGCGTGACCGCGCCGAGCACGGCGTCGGCCCGCACCCTCGAGGTGCAGCGCAGCTTCTATGGCCTCTACTACGTGCTCGAGCGGAGCGCGCCTTCGGGCGCGGAGCGCAGCCTCGTCAGCGGCACGACCCGCCACGGTCGGCAGTTCATGGACGAGGCGCGGGTGCGCGAGCCCCTCAGCTATTACCACCGTCGCGGCCCGCTCGGCGCCGCGATGGCCGCGCTCGCGGAGCGCCATCGACCCGTTCACGTCGGGGTCGTGGGGCTCGGGGTCGGCGCCGCCGCGGCCTACCTCGGCCCGGCCGACACGATGGACTTCTTCGAGATCGATCCCCTGGTCGTCACGCTGGCGCGACGGCATTTCCGCTACCTGTCGAACGCCGCGGGCGAGACCCGGGTCGTCGTCGGCGACGCGCGGCTGACGCTCGCCGCGCAGGCCTCCGATCCGCAGGGCGCGCGCTACGACCTGCTGCTGATCGACGCGTTCGCGGGCGACGCGATCCCCACCCACCTCGTCACGCGGGAGGCCATCGCGCTCTACCGGCGGCTGCTCGCGCCCGACGGCGTGCTGCTCTTCCACGTGTCGAACCGCTACTACGACCTGCGCCCCGCCCTCGCGACGCTCGCGCGCGAGGGCTTCGAGGCGCCGCTCGCCGCCGGCACGCACAGCCACCCCGGACGCGACGACGCCGAGGGCATCGATCCGAGCGCGTACTTCCTGATGCGCTTCGACGCCCCCTCGCTCGGCGCGTTCGAGTCCCACGGGTTCACGCCGATCACCGCGACCGTCCCGCGCCGCGTCACGCTCTGGACCGACGACCACGTGAACACCCTCGCGGCGCTGCTCGCGGACTGAGCCGCGATCGGCGGGCGGATCAGGGCGCCGTGGTGCGCGGGGGGAACCCGAGCAGCATCAAGGGCTCGTCGCTCGCGCAGAGCACGAGCCGGCTGCCCATCGGCACGTCGTGCACGTGGTGAGGCCCATCGAGGAAGACCTTCCCCTCGCGCACCTTGCTCTGCAGCACCAGGCGCTCCCCGAGGCCGACGAGGCCCTGCGTCATCGCCCGCGACGAGGCGCGCGGCAGATAGGGCTCGCGCACGACGTACTGGAGCCTGCGGCTCGAGGCGGGCAAGACGTGCCCGCCCGCCGAACGCTGCGCGGCGGTGGAGCCCGCCGCCGGTCCGACCCACACCCCGCTCGACTTCTGCTCCTCCTCGCGGACGCTCCCATCGGCGCGCTCGTGCCGCAGGATGTACCGCGTCGTCGCCGCGGGGATGGCGTGCGCGAACAGCGCATCGTTCAACACCCGGCGGCTGAGCACGGTGCCGTCGAGGACCACCTGCATCCGGGTCAAGCGCGTGGTCTTCAGCGCGCCGGAGAGCGCGGCCTCGAGCGTGGCCCGCACGGCGCCCTTCCGACCCGCGCAGAAGTGCCCGATGCTGTCGTCGGGCGCGGAGTTGATGGCGAGCACCGGAATGGACGCGCCGACCCAGCGCGCGGCCCACAGGAGCGTGCCGTCGCCACCGACCGTGACGACGAGGTCCACGTCCTCGAGCAACGCCTCGTCGCCGCGGAAGCGGAACGTCGCGCGGCATCCGAGCGCGTCGAGCGCCGACCGGGTCTCCTCGAGGGTCGCGACGTGCTCCTCGTGCGCCTGCACCAGACGCGCGACCGTGCGGTCCTGCGCCTCGAGCAGCGCGATGAAGCGCGGGTTCTTCCGCTCCCGCACGTTCGTCTGGTACGCCGACTTCTTGTAGACCACCAGGACCCGCGGTCCCCCGCCCCGGACCGCGCCCGCCCGGCGGGCCCGCGACGGCGACGCCGCGCCCGCGCGCTCGCTCAACGCCGCCTCCATGGAGACTCCGCGAGACGCCGGAGCGAGAGCTCGGTCTTGATGTCGAGGACGCGCCCGTCGCCGCATGCCGCGAGCGCCTCCTCGAGCGGCACCCACTCGATCGTCGCCCTCTCCTCGACCGGAGAGCCGTCCATCGTCGGCTCCTCGGCGCGGGCTCCATCGACCTCCGCGGCGAAGAAATGAATCTTCTCGGCGCAGAGGCCGGGCGTCAGGAAGACCCCGGGGCCGAGCCGCACGAACGCGCCGGGCTCGACGTGCAGGCCCACTTCCTCGAGGGTCTCGCGGGCGCAACACGCGCGGAGGCCATCCTCCCCTCGTTCCTCGATCTCGATGAGCCCCGCGGGGATCTCGTAGAGCGTCGGACAGCCGGGCTCCTCGTCCTGCAAGGCGAGCACGTAGCCCGGTCGCATCGCGAGCGGCGGGCGGATCGAGGAGCGCAGACAGACGCGGCCCTCGCGGTCGACGAGCACGATCCCGACCGCGTCGATCGCGTCCCGCTCGGCGCAGTCGTAGCGGTACTCCCGGCTGCGCTCGCCGCCCTCGTAGTGGTTGCGGAGCAGCAGCCGCCGGACCCGGATGAACCCCTCGTCCGACCGCATCGAGGCGGTGTCGTCCCGCACGATCTCGATCCGCACCTTCGGCCGTGACGTGAGCACCCGCCCGCTCATGGCGACCCCACGGCCCACGAGAGGCCGACCCCAGGCGCCACGATCCACGTGCTCGCGCTCACCCGATCGGTCGGTCCCGACACGTCGCGAAACATGTCCGAGGCCAGGAGCGCCCACACGTCCGCGCCGACCTGCAGCGCCGCGCCGTCTCCGAGCAGGAACGCGAGGTAGGCGCCCCCACCCCCGAAGAGCCCCAGCGTGAGCTTCTCGGACTGCGTCGCGCCGCCCCAGAAGCCGGCGCGGAGCCGGAGATCGAGGCGCACGATCTCCCCGAGGGGGAGCTCCGCCGCGACCGAGAGACCGACCGGCATGAACACCCGGCTGTGGTCGTCGCGCGCGCTCGGCGTCGCCCCGCCGCCGAAGAATCCGCCGACCCGCGCCCACGCGCTCGGGGCCGCCCACATGTCGAGCATCGCCAGCCCGCCGAGGTCTCCGTCGGCGATCAGGACGTGGCCGGTCAACGCGCCGCCGGACTCCGACCCCTCGGCGCGCGCGACCGGCCCCGAGGCCAGCGCGAGCGCGCACCCGACGAGCGTCGCCATGCCGACCCGCCACGTCCGGCGGGCCCCCCGTGCGCCGAAGAGCCGCTCCATGCGCTTCACTTCTGCGGGATCTTCTTCGCGTCGACCAGGAACTGCGCGAGGCCCGAGTCGGTGAGCGGATGCTTCAACAGCTGGTGGATGACCTTGTGAGGGATCGTGGCGACGTGCGCCCCGAGCTCCGCCGCGCGCACGACATGCATCGGATGCCGGATGCTCGCCGCGAGCACCTGCGTCGCGTACCCGTACGTCTGGTAGATGCTGACGAGCTGCTCGACGAGGATCATGCCCTCGCTCGCCATGTCGTCGATGCGGCCGACGAACGGCGAGATGTAGGTCGCGCCGGCCTTCGCCGCGAGCATGCCCTGCATCGGCGAGAAGCAGAGCGTGACGTTCGTCCGGATGCCTTCCGACGCGAAGACCTTCACCGCGCGAAGGCCATCGGCGATCAGCGGAACCTTCACCACGACGTTGGGGTGAATCTTCGACAGCTCGCGGCCCTCGCGCACCATCCCGTCGAAATCGGTCGAGAGCACCTCGGCGCTGATCGGACCGTCGACGATCTCGCAGATGTCCCGGATGACCACATCGAGGGGACGGCCCGCCTTCGCGATGAGGGTCGGGTTGGTGGTGACGCCGTCCACGACGCCCATCGCGGCGACGTCACGGATCTCGGCCAGGTCGGCGGTGTCGATGAAGATCTTCATGGTCCTCGGCTCCTCGAACGCGGAAGGCTGCAGAGTGGAGCCGCCCTCCCTCGAGGGTCAAGGCAGACCGTGCGTCGGGCCAGGGCGATGGACCCGCCCGGGCCGCGCGTCAGCGGGGGGTCCGGACGACGGGCAAGCGGGCCTCGTTCCACGCGACCATCCCGCCCCGCATCGAGACGGCCTTCTCGAAGCCCATCGCGGCGAGCTGGAGCGCGGCATCCCCCGAGCGCCGCCCGGTTCGGCACACGAGCAGCACCGGCGAGGCGCGGTCCCACGTCGACGCCGCGCCGACGAGGCCCGCGAGCGGCACGTGCTCGATGCCCTCGACGTGGCCGAGCTCACCCATCAGTTCGGCCGCTTCGCGCACGTCCACCGGGCGCCCGACCGAGGGATTCGCCGCGACCCATTCGACCGGCACCTCGGGCACGCCCGAAGGCGAGACGACCACGGGCGCCCACGGGGCCGGCGCCGGCGCATCGGGCGTCGCGGGCACGCCCACGGGCACCCCGCATTGCCGGTTCAGCGGCAGCGCGACGTCGATCTTCTTGGGGTACGCGAGCTGCAGCGCGCCCATCAGCGCGACGAAGTCGTCCTCGGTCCGGCCCGCACCGAGGCGCGGATTGTGCCGCTTTTCCTCGCCGATGCTCGAGCACGAGCGCCCCTTGTAGTCGTGCCCGGGATAGACCAGGCATGCGTCCGGCAGCGAGAAGATCTGCCCGTGCACCGAGCGGTAGAGGGTGCGCGCGTCGCCTTCCTGGAAGTCCGTGCGCCCCGACCCGCGGATGAGCAACGCGTCGCCGGTGAACGCCATCGTCCGGTCGTCGAGGACGTAAGTCAGACATCCCGACGTGTGCCCGGGCGTCCTGCGGACCTCGAGCGCGTGGCGCCCGAAGACGACGCGGTCGCCCTCGTTCACGAAGCGGTCCGCGCATCCGACCCCCGCGGCGGCGGAGATCACCGTCGTGCACCCCACCCGCGCGCGCAGCGTCCCGAGCGCCGTCACGTGGTCGGCGTGCACGTGCGTGTCGAGCGCGAAGCGCAGCACGAGATCGAGATCGGCGAGGATCGAGAGGTCGCGCTCCACTTGATCGATGACCGGGTCGATCAGCACCGCCTCGCCGGTCGCCTCGTCGGCGAGCAGGTACGTGTACGTCGACGAGTCGGCATCGAAGAGCTGTCGGAAGATCATGGCGAGGTGCTTTCGAGAGAGTTCCGAGCGCGCCGCGCGTCGAGCAGCCGGCCCGTCAGCCACGAGGAGGCGATCATGACGCCCACGAACAGGAGCGCGCTCGCGGTGCCGCCGGCGAGGGTCACCACCGCCGGCCCGGGACACAGGCCCCCCAGGCCCCAGCCCACGCCGAAGAGGGCCGACCCGGCGAGCAGCCGGAGGTCGATCTTCGTGAGCGCCGGGCGCCGGAACACACCCCCGAGAAGCGGCGCACCTCGGCCCAGCGAGATCCGGTACGCCACCGCGTGCACCGCGATGGCCCCGCCCATCACGAACATCAGGGACGGGTCCCACGCCCCCGCGAAGTCGAGGAAACCCTGCACCTTGGAAGGCATGGTCATCCCCGAGATGACGAGGCCCGCGCCGAAGAGCAGGCCCCCGAGGCCGGCTCCGACCGCGGTCGCGATCGGCCGCGCGTGCGGGTCGCTCACGACGCCCCCCCGCCGAACGCCCGGAGCAGGAACACGGTCAACGCCCCGGTGCCGATGAACGTCAGCGTCGCGGCGAGCGAACGACCCGAGAATCGGCTGAGCCCGCACACGCCGTGACCGCTCGTGCAGCCGTTGGCGAGGCGGGTCCCGACGCCCACCAGCACGCCGGCCCCCGCGGCCATGGGCCACGACGGCATCGGCGCGCTCAACCCGTCGGAGAACCACGCGCTGGCCAGCACGCCGCCGAGCACGAGCCCCGCCACGAACACCGCGCGCCACGACCGCTCGCTGCGCACCTTCGTTTCCGCGAGGGTGTTCACGATGCCGCTGATGCCCGCCACGTGCCCGTTCAGGAGCCACAGCACCGACGCGCTGAGGCCGATCAGTCCCCCCCCGGCGAGCCCACGCCACACCCAGACTGCGTCCATGTCGCCTCGGTTCCAGGGCAACGGCCCGGCACGCATCCCGGAGACCTGCCGTTGGTTGGTGCTCTAGCACCCGCGGCGGCGACGCGCAGGACCGCCCCGGGTCGGGCGTCGATGAAACGACGGGCACCCCCTCGCGCCGGGGCCGCTTCCCGCGAACACTGCCGCACTCGAAGGAACGAGATGCCCCTGCTGTCCACCCCGGTGCTCGTCGCGACGCTGCTCTCGGTCGTCGTCGGACTCTCGCTCGGGCTGCTCGGCGGCGGCGGCTCCATCCTGACCCTGCCCATTCTTCTGTACATCCTCGAGATGCCCGCCGACGACGCGGTCACCCTCTCGTTGCTGGTCGTCGGCAGCACGAGCGTGGCGGCGCTGGTACCGCACGCCCGGGGAGGCCGCGTGCAGTGGCGGGTCGGCCTGCTCTTCGGGGCCACCAGCATGGTCGGCGCGTTCGGCGCGGGGACGCTCGCCCATCACTTGCCCCGAGGGCTCGTGCTGGTGCTCTTCGGACTGATGATGCTGGTCGCGGCGGGCGCGATGATGCGACCGAGACGCGACGCGGCGGATCCGCCCGCCCAGGGACGCGAGGCACCGCCCGGGCCCCGCCTCGGCGCGATGGTCGCGCAGGGTCTCGGCGTCGGCGCGATCACCGGACTGGTGGGCGCGGGCGGCGGATTCGTCGTGGTGCCGGCCTTGCTCGTGCTCGGCCGCTTGCCGATGCGGGAGGCCGTGGGGACGTCGCTCCTCGTCATCGCGATGAACTCCGCCGCCGCGTTCGCGGGGCACCTCGGCACGGCCCACGTGGACGTTCGCCTCGGCGCGACGCTCGTGGCCGCCGCGGTGCTCGGCAGCGTCGCCGGCGCGAAGCTCGCGGGGCATGTCCCGCAAGCGCTGCTGCGAAGAGGCTTCGCGTGGTTCGTGATCGTGATGGCGGTGTTCATGCTGGGTCAGGAGATCCCGCGGGCCCTCGACCATGCGCTCGACCTCCGCACCGCGTGGCCGGCGCTGGTCGGCGCTGTCGCCGTGCCCTTCGTCCTCGGCGTGATCGACCTCGTCCGGATGTCCCGACGCGGGGCCGACGCGCGCGGGTGAACATCCGGACCGAGCGCGCGTCCGAGCGGCATGACGCTCCGACTTCGCTTCGCCGTGCTGCTGCTCTCGACCGCGCTCGCGCTGCCCGCCGCGAGCGCGCAGCCCGCCCCGACCCAGGCCGATCGACCCCTCGCGACCCTCTCGCCGGACGAGCTCGAGGTGCTCGGTCCCCTGCTGCGGACGGGCACCGTGTCCCTCGTGGAGTTCGCGATGGATGGCGAGCTCCCCGCGGTCGTCATCGCGACCGAGGTCGACGCCTCCCCCGCCACCCTCGCCGCCGTCGTCGGCGATCCCCGGCATTACCCCGACTTCATGCCGGCCCTCGACGCGGTGAACGTGCACGCGGAGGACGCCGCGCAGCTCTCGTACTCGTGGGCCTGGGAGACCTCGCTCTTCACGCTCCGGGGCGACCACGCGATGCAGCGCTACGCCCCGCCCGAGGGACATCCCGAACAGGGCTATCGCTTCGTCATCCGCAGCACGGGAGGGGACCTCGGCGTCGGCCGGACCGTCTGGCGGATCTTGCCCCGCGGCCAGGGCCGATCGCTGCTGATGTCCAGCTGCCGGATGGATTTCCAGGACGCGAACTACATCGCCCGCCAGCTCGCCTCGACGGGCCCGAGCCTCAGCCGCACCGTGAACATCGCCCTCGGCTTCGCGACCGTGCTGCGCGCCCGCATGGAGGCCGAGCGCCGGGAGGGCCGCGTTCGCGCCGCGGTCCCGCGCCCCGGATCGGAGCCCGCCCGACCGGCCATGGACCCGATCGCCCTCGAGCGTCTCGTCGGACGCGGCGACGTGATGTGGGTGGAGACCACCGGCACCGATCTGGGCCGCGTGATGGTGCTGGGCGCGATGCACACCCCCGAGGGCGTCACCCGCACCGCGATGCTCGATCCCGCGGGCTTCACGCAGGGCTTCCTGCAGGGCGCGAGGGCCACGGTCCTCGAGCGCAGCCCCACCGAGACGCGCTTCGACTGGGGCATCGACCTGCCGCTGGTCGGCACCTCGGGCCAGATGTTGCTGCGCGACACGCCCGGCGGGCGCATCCAGCTCGACGGCGTCCACGGCTCGCTCGCCGACGCCCGCTTCCGGTTCGAGACGATCGCGCGGCCCTACGGGACGCTCGTCGTGACCTGGGGGCGCTTCGATCCGTCCGAGGGATTCTGGCTGCTCCGGGTCGTCACGAACGCCGACGCCGCGTTCCGGCCGGGGCTCGCGGGCGCCGCGCAGTTGATGTTGATCCGCGGGCTGCGGACCCGGCTGATCCGCGGCGTGTGAAGCGCATCCCTTCGCGGGTCAGCGCACGTACGTCACGAAACGGAAGGGCCACGCATGGCGCGCATCGGCGGGGTGGGACGTGTCCGCCACGACGCGGAAGGCGCCGGCATCGAACGAAGGAAATCGCGCGTCGCCCTCGACGTCCGCGTCGACCCTCGTCAGCTCGAGCCGATCCGCCCGCGGCAGGAACGCCGCGTACACCGCTTCCCCGCCGATGACGCAGAGCTCGGGGATGTCCCCCGCGGCCGCGAGCGCGTGCTCGACCGAGCCGACGACCGTGCAGCCGGGCACCGCCTCGAGCGTGCGGGTCAGCACGAGGTTCACGCGGCCCGGCAGCGCCCGGCCGATCGATGCGAACGTCTTGCGGCCCATCACGACGGTCTTGCCCAGCGTGAGCGCCTTGAAGCGGGCCAGGTCGTCGGGAAGCCGGAACGGGAGCGCGCCGTCGCGGCCGATGATCCCGTTGCGCGACACCGCCGCCACGAGCGTGATCTGCATCAGACCGCGACCTTCGCGGAGATCGCCGGATGGTGCGTGTAGCCCTCGACGCGGAGGTGCTCGAACGTGAAGGCGTCGAGGTCCTGCACCGCGGGGTCGAGGTGCAACGTGGGGAACGGGAACGGCGCGCGCCCGAGCTGCAAGTCCGCTTGCTCGAGGTGGTTCGCGTAGAGGTGCACGTCGCCGAACGTCATCACCAGCTCCCCCACCCCGAGGCCGGTGACCTGCGCGATCATGTGCGTGAGCAGCGCGTAGCTCGCGATGTTGAACGGCACGCCGAGGAACACGTCGGCGCTGCGCTGATAGAGCTGGCAGCTCAACTTCCCTCGGACGACGTAGAACTGGAAGAGGGCATGGCACGGCATCAGCGCCATGCGGTCGAGGTCCGCGGGGTTCCACGCGCTCACCACGAGGCGTCGCGAGTCGGGGTTGCGCCGCAGCTCCTCGACCACGTTCTTCATCTGATCGATGGTGCCGCCGTCGCGCGCAGGCCAGCGCCGCCATTGATGGCCGTACACCGGGCCGAGCTCGCCATCCGGACCGGCCCACTCGTCCCAGATGGAGACCCCGTGCTCCTGCAGCCACTTCACGTTCGTGTCGCCGCGCAGGAACCAAAGGAGCTCGTACACCACCGAGCGCAGGTGCACCTTCTTCGTGGTCACCAGCGGGAAGCCTGCGCCGAGGTCGAACCGGAGCTGCTCGCCGAAGAGACTCAGCGTGCCGGTCCCGGTGCGGTCACCCTTGGGGATGCCCTCGTGGCGCACCTTCCGGAGGAGGTCTTCGTAGGTCGTCATCGCGGCGCGAGCATAGCGGGACCGCGCGCCGCGGGGCAGGGCGAGGCGTTCCCGACATTCGAGGGAACAAAGCCTCGGGGTCGGGCGTCCGTTGCGGAACCCGTCGTTCTCCCGTACATGGAGGGCCCAACGACGGAGTCGGCCCCCATGAACCGCTGCCCCCAGTGCGAGACCGAGCTGCCGTCCCCGACGCCCGCCATCTGTCCGTCCTGCGGCGAGTCGCTCGGCGCGCCTCCGCGGCGCGCGGTCGAGGCCGGGTCCCCCAAGGACGCGCGGGTCGCCCCGGCCGCGCTCGCCGCCACCCCGGCGCAGCCCGTCGAACAGGTGCTCTTCGAGGGTCGCCCCGCCGCGGTCGCCACGTTCGGCGACGTCTTGCTGGTGGTGCTCACGCTCGGCCTCGGGTGGGTGTGGCTCTGGGCCCGCGCGGTGGGGTCGTCGTACCGCCTGACCACGACGCGCATCGTGATGGAGCGCGGCCTGTTCTCGAAGCGGCTCGAGCAGATCGACCTGTACCGCGTCGAGGACTACGTCGTGGAGCTCCCGCTCGGACAGCGGATGCTCGGCACCGGCAACCTGGTCATTTCGACCACCGATCGGACCTCGCATGGCGAGGTTCGCCTCGACCGTCTGCGCACGGACGTCCGCAAGCTCTACGAAGACCTTCGCGCTGCGACCGAGGCCGACAAGCTCCGCCGCGGCGTGCGGCGCGTCGACGCCGTCTGAGGCCCTTCGCCTTCGGGCGCGCGGTCTTTCGAACCCCCTCGCTGCGCCCACGTCGGAGAACCATGTTCCGCACCCCGCTCGCTCCGCTCGGTCTCCTCGCCGCGATCTCCGCTTGCGGGGGACCGCCGCCCGCGCCGACCACCCCCACCCCCTCGGCCGAGGCCGCGCCCCCGGCGGCGGCTTCCCGCTCGAGGCGGGCCCGCAGCGACGAAGGCGAGGCGCAGGAGTTCCCGCTCGGCCGCGAGGTCGCGGTCTCCGGGACGGGCGTGCGCTTCCAGCCGCCCCGCGGCAGCCAGCGGTCGGCGCTCGGCTCGACGTTCATCCATCCGAGGCGGCGCATCCAGATCGTCATCGCCGCCGCCGAGGGCGACCTCTCGATCCACGAGCAGTTCCTCGGTGGGCTCCAGGGCGAGGCCGACGAAGAGACCAGCGAAGAGCTCACCCTCGATGGCGCGGAGAGCACGCTCGTCGTCGATCGGATGACCCAGGGCGAGGCCGAGCTCGAACGGGTCTGGCTCGTGTCCCGGCGTGGCACGCGGAGCGTCGCGCTGATGGCCGTCTACGCGGCCGAGCAGAGCGACACCCTTCGCGGCCTCCTGCGGGCGAGCCTGCAGACCGCCCACTTCGACGAGCGCACCCCGCTCGACCCCGAGTCGGCGGTCGGCTGGCGGCTGCCTCCGGTCGAGGGCCTCAGCCTCGTGCGCACCGCGAGCACGAGCCTCAGCTACTCGCCGACCGGCAGCCCGCCGCCCCCGGGCAGCACGGCGCCGGCCCTCTTCGTGATGCCCCTTCCCTTCCAGGTTCCGCCGGCCCAGCGGGACGCGGTCTGCCCGCAGGTCCTGGCGCAGCTCGTGTCGCTGCCGGAGAGCGTCGAGCGCGAGAGCGGCCGGGTCGACGCGGGCGAGGTCCAGGGATGCGACCTGACGGCGAGCCTGGAGGACCCCGCGCTGGCCACCTACGCCGCGCTCGTGTTCCGCGGCGAGGGCGCCTTCATGATCGGCGGCACCGTCGCCGCCGAATCGAGCAGCCCGTGGATCGAGCGCTTCCGCGCCGCTGCCCGCAGCGTGGAGCCGATGACCCGGACGCCCGCCGAGACCGAAGCCGCCGAGCTCGAGGCCGCCGAGGCGGGCGCAGACGACGACGACGACGTGGAGGCCGAGCAGGCCCCGTCGGCGTTCGAGAGCCGCCGTCCCGCCCGCGCGCCTCGACGCGCCCGACGTCCGGTCGACGAGGAAGAAGAAGAAGCTCAGGAGTGATCACGTCAGGCCCCGGCGGGGATCCCTCGGGGCCTCTCGACGCGGCCGTCTCCCGCCGCAGGCCCGCGGAGCACACCGCGCCCGCCGACCCTCAGCCGAGCGTGCGGCGCAGCGTGTCGGTGATCACCCGGAGCTGGGAGACCTCGGCCTCGAGCGCGCCCGGGTTCCCCTCGCGGGCCACCTGACGGACACGCTCGGCCGTCATCCGGGCCTGGGTGAGCGCGGCCGGCGCGATCGTCGTGCGCTCGAGCCGCGCTTCGGCCTCGGGCAAGATCCGATCGAACTCCGCGAGCGCGACCTCGATCCCCTGCCGGGACCGCTCGTCCTGCTCCTCCTGGCGGCGCTGGGCCAGGTACGCCGCGGACTCCTGCATCATCTGCGCGATCTCGTCCGGCGTGATCCCGCTCTGCGCGAGCACCTGGATCTGCCGGGCCTCGCCGGTCTCACGGTCGATCGCGGCGACCCGGAACAGTCCGTCCGTGTCGATCTCGAACATGACCTCGACCTCGGTCTCGCCCGCCGGGGCGGGCCGCAGGCCCGTCATCGCGAATTGTCCGAGAAATTCGTTCTCTGCGGCGAGCTCGTGCTCCCCCTGGAGCACGATGATCTTGACCGTCTCCTGCCCATCCCGGCTCGTCGCGAACACCGAGCTCGTCCGCGTCGGAACCGTCGTGTTCGCGGCGATCAGCGGCTCGAAGCGCCCCCCCGCGACCATGATCCCGAGCGAGTGGGCGGTCACGTCGCGGAGCGGCAAGAGCCCGCTCCGGCCATCGCTCAGGCTCTGGAAGCCGGACAGCGCGGCCCCGAGGGCCACGACCTCGTCGGGGTGCACGCCCCGGCACGGCTCGCGCTCGAAGAACTCCGACACCGCGCGCTGGATCGCGGGCATCCGCGTCATGCCGCCGACGAGGATGACCTCGTCGATGTCCTCCACGCGAAGCTCGGCGAGCCTCAGCGCGCGCTCGCAGATCTGCAGGCTGCGGGTGACCAGGTCGCCGGTCATCTGCTCGAGCCAGCTGCGCGAGAGCTCGACCTCGAGGTGAACGGGCGCGCCGTCCTCCATGGTCGCCAGGAAGGGCAGGCTGATGTCCGTCTCGGTGACGTCGCTGAGCTCGTTCTTCGCCTTCTGCGCGGCCTCGCGCAGGCGCTGCAGCGCGGTCGGCAGCGTCCGAAGGTCGGCCCCGTGCTGCTCGCGCACCCGCTCGAGGAGCCAGGCGACGATGCGGTCGTCGAAGTCCTCACCGCCGAGGTACGAGTCGCCCGTCGTCGCCACGACGTCGAACCCCGACTCCGGACCGACGTGCACGATCGACACGTCGAAGGTCCCGCCGCCCAGATCGAACACCGCGAGCGTGCGGTTCTCCTGACGGTCGAAACCGTACGCGAGGGCGGCGGCCGTGGGCTCGTTCAAGATCCGAACGATCTCGAGGCCCGCGATCTTGCCCGCGTCACGGACCGCCTGACGCTGGTTGTCGTTGAAGTACGCCGGCACCGTCACGACCGCGCGCTCGATCGGCCCACCGAGCCTGTCCTCGGCCACGAGCCGCATCTCCTGCAGCAGCATCGCCGACAGCTCGGGGATCGAATACGCGCGCCCGCGGAGCATGATCCGGACGTCGCCCTGAGGGCCTTCGACGATCTCGAAGGCCGAGCGCTGCACGGCGTGCTGCACCTGCGGCGCATCGAACGAGCGGCCGATCAAGCGCTTGCTCGCGTGCACCGTGTGCCTCGGGTTGGTCACGGCCTGCCGCACCGCGAGCTGCCCCACGAGGCGGGTGCCGTCCTCGGCGACGGCGATGACCGAAGGCGTCGTGGCGTACCCCGCGCGGTTGGAGAGCACCACGGGGCGGACGCCCTCCACCACCGCCACGCAGCAGTTCGTGGTCCCCAGGTCGATCCCGATCACGTGTGTCATGAGGCGGTCCCGTCGGGAGAGTGCCCCAACATCGCCGCGCGTGTCGACCTGCACGCGAAGCCCCGTGGCCGATCCCGCGCGCACGCCGTCGCGGCGCCACGGGACCACCGCTACGCGGGTCCTCAGTCGGGCATCGGCGCGTTGCCGGCGCCCATCGCGCGCACGTTGGAGCCGAACGAACCGGCCAGCCGCACCTGGAAAGCACCGTCCGCCGAGCGGAACGCCCGGACCTCGGGGGCCATCTCGACCATCGAGAAGATCGCCTGGGTCCGGTCGTTGCGTTGACGGTACGGGGCCTTGACGTCGAAGCGCAGCATCAGGTCGAGGTTCGACATCCGAAGCGGCCTCAAGAGCCGCACCGTGCCGGCGCCTCGCAGCTCGAGGTCTTCACTCGAGGACGCGAGCTGCTGGATGCGGCCGACGCCGCGCTCGACCTGGATGCGCAGGTCGAGGTCGCCCGCCGTGAGCCGTTCGACGGTGATGCCGCTCCGGAGCCCAGGGATCTGAAGGCGCGCGCGCCCATCTCCGAGGGCGAGGCCGGCGATCGAGAGGGTGATGTTGCCCTGCGTCTGCTCGACCTCCTGGGCGATGGTGACGTCGACGTCTCCTCCGAGCGTGCCGGTGATCGGGAGCATCACGTAACGGCGAAGGGGGCCGATCCGCTCGAGCGCGATGCGCTCGAGGTGCGCGACGACGTGCGTGCTGCTCTCTCCCTCCTCGAACGAGCCCTCGAGGGTCCCGCCGCCGCCGAGTTCGGCGGAGAACGACACCGCGATCGTGCCCGAGAGCCACGCGAAGAGCCCGATGCGCGCGTGCGCCTCGGTCAACGACACTGCCGAGGGGCGCTCGTCGGGCGTCTCGGGCGGGAGCGTGAGGCTGACGCCCTGGAGCGAGACCCCCGTGACCCACGACGGCGCGAGGCTGACGATCTCGAGATCGGAGCCCGGCATCGCGCGCTCGACCTCGGACTCGATGCGATCACGGACCCGGTCGTACGGGAACGTGCAGTACGCGAAGAGGATCGAGCAGAACAGGAAATAGAGCGGGTACAGCACCACCCGCCGCAGGATCATCCAGGTTCGTTCGGAGAGCTTCATGGGGCGGGCTCACGGGGGCGGGGGGGGACCTGCGCGAACGCCGGCGGCGCCGGGGGGCTGCACACGAACGGAGCCTCCGGCCCCGGACACGGTGGGCGCAGAAGGCACGCCGCCATCGGCGGTGCTGGCGGCGCGGTCGAAGGTGACCACGCCGAGCTCGAGGTTGTAGCGGTCGCCCTCCTGGGGGTGATCGACGTGGACGCGCTCGATCGCCACGGGGTACGGCGCGCTCTCGATGTCGGTCATCAAGCGCACGACCTGCCGCAACGAGGCCCCCGGAAAGCTGGCCCGGACGAGCCGCTTTCGAAAGCGCCCCTCCTGTTGCTCGGGCTCGCTGGTCACGGACGCGATCGTCATCGCCCGCGCGCTCGACCGACCCTCGAGGAAGGTCCCCAGCTCGGGCGCCCGGGCGCCGTAGCGCGCCTCGGCCGCGACCCGCTCGGCTTCCTGCTGCGCGAGCCGCGCGTCGGCGCGCTCGATCTCGGAGAGCACGAGCGCGACCGCGTCTCCGTCACGCTCCACCTGCCCGACCGCGGTCGAGAGGAGGTACGCCGGCAAGAGCACCACGAGGGCCACCGCGACCGCGCCGAGGGCGCGCACGAGCCCCTTCTCGCGCTCGGTCAGCCCCTCCCACTGCGACGCGAGGCCGCCCATCCCGGCGCTCATCGCGACCCTCCCTGGCCCGCCTGTCGGCTGCGGCCCGAACGCCCCGAACGCGACCGGCCGCCCGCCTCGGCGACCGCATCCTCGGGGCACTGAATGTCCGCCTCGATCCGGTAGCTGCGGCGCTCGTTCGGCGCCTGGGTCAGCGGACCGAGGTCGAGCTCGCGGAAGCACGTCACCTGACCCAGCGCCTGCGCGATGCGGTCGCGCTCCTCGATGGTCCCCACGACACCCGAGAGCTCGAAGTGCCCGCCGCTGCGGTCGTCGCCGAGGTCGATGTGCAAGCGCTGCACGTCGTGGCTGATCCCCTCGGGGATGGCGCCGGAGATGGCGGCGAGCGCGTCGTACGCGCTGAAACGCGGCAGGGGATCGCTCCGGGTGCCCCCGCCCTCGAGCAGGGTCCGGGCCCGCGTCGGGCTGCGCGTCGCCTCGCCGAGACGGGCCAAGGAGACCCGGGACAGCTCGACCTCGAGCCGCTCGCGACGTGCATCGAGGACCGAGAAGCGCGCGTACGTCGAGTACAGGAACGAGCCGACCAGCGCGAGCGCGCACGCCGCGAAGAGTCCGGCGTGCTGACGCACGAGCCCCGTCGTCCGGCGCGGCGCGAACTCGCCCCGGCGCAGGTCGATGTGCCGGGCCCGTCCGGTCGCGCGGGCCGCGAGCGAGAGCGCCATCACCATGCGTGCGCGGGTCGGCGCATCGGCCCCGCTCGATGGGGTCGCGTCCGGCACCGCGACGGGCTCGGAGGGGAGCCCCGTCGCCTCGGCGAACCAGCCGAGCGTGCGCGGGTCCTCGAGGCCGAGCCCCGAGACGTGCACCGCGAGGGGCGCCGCGCCCCCTTGCATGCGCCAAGACGCCACGGTCTGACGGAGATCGCGCGAGAGGCGTTCCGCCGTGCTCCCGGCGGCCGCGGAGAATCCCCCGTCGGCGATGTCCGCGATGCCCGCGCTCACGGTCCGCGCGAGCTCGATCTGACCGCGCCGCATCACGACGACGTCGGCGCGCCGGAGGCCGAGGTGCACGACGAGGAAGGGCCCCTCCGCCGCGAGGGCGGGCACCACGGCCGGCAGGCCGTCGAGCGCGGCGGCGCCGACCGCGAGCACCTGAGGGTCGGCGCCGAGGCCGGCGAGGTGCTCGAGGTGGCCTCGGATCCTGTCGCGGGGAACGGCGACGACCAGCACGCGGAGCTTGCCGTCGGCTGTCTCGATCGGCTGGTGCTCGAGGAAGGTCTGCTCCGCATCGAAGGGGACCAGCGCCTCCATCTCCAGCGGCAGCAGCTCGTCGAGCTTCTTGGCCACGACGGCGGGCAGCTCGACCCGGCGGATCGACGCCTCCTCTCCAGGCAGCGCAGCGACGATCGAGGCGCCGGCCGCGCCCGCCTGGCGCAGCGCCTCGCGCACCGCGGCCTGCACGACCCGCGCCTCGTACGCGCCGGGCTCCTCGGTGTCGTCGGGGTGCACGCCGAGCGCGTCGCCCGCGCCGGGGCCGCCGACCGGCACCTCGACGAAGCGCGCGATCTGCGTCTTTCGCAGCGCCGTCTTGATCAGCGCAGCCCGCACCGCATCGGGTGCGATCTCGAGTCCGAGGATGTTCGCCATCGTCTTCAGTCCACGCGGTAGTAATAGAAGATCCCCAAGCCCGGCATCGTGCCTGCGTTGGGCGGAGGGGGAGTCCAGCGGTCGTGGAAGTTCATGACGGTGCGCAGTCGTACCGTCGCCCGACCCGCCTGTCCCGTGACTTGCACGGTGAGGATGCGTGCGGCGGTCACGAGCGCTCCGTCGAGCAAGGGCCGCTGCGCGGCGGAGACCGACACCGGCCGGAAGAGCAGCGCGCTCTCGGGGCCGAGGAAGCCTTGCAGCATCGGATACAGATCCCGCGCGCCGCCTCGCCCCTCGAGGAAATTGATGAAGTCGACGCCGCGCCCGAACCACGGCACCGGCGCGATCGAGCGGATGGTCCGCATCACCTGGATGAACTTCGAGGCCTCGGTGGGATCGGTGCACAGGGGCTGATCGACCAGGATCGAGCACACGCGCGCGATCAGGACCTCGGGCTGGGCCTCGTTCGGGTTCACCGCGCCCGAGCCGTAGATGGTGATGGCGCGCGAGCGCGGGTCGTCCGGATCGGGCTCGATGAAGGTCGCCCAGAAATCGTCGCCGACCCCGCGGATCAATCGGATCTCCTCGATGGAGTCGAACGCGGCGTTGCGCGGCTGGTACGGGTCGTCGAAGCGGCTGTAGACGTCGTCCTCGGCGCCGCTCTGCGACACGGTGCTGGCCCCGGGATCGAAGGTCGTGCGCTCGGTGTCGGTGTCCCACCAGTCGATGAGCGCGCTGACGACGTCGAGGCGCGAGGTGAACTGTCCGTCCGCGTCCCGCTGCTCGAAGAGCGGATCGAAGGGCGACGGCGACTGGTAGCCGCCCATCAGCGCGAACATCTGCATGCCGACCGAGGTGCGGGCGCGGTCGCCATCGAAGTTCAGCGGATCGCTCACGTTGAGCTTGCTGTTCTCGGCGATGGCGATGATCTCGCACGTCCCGCCGGTCCGCCCCAACCCCTCGGACGTCGCGAAGTCGACGCCCACGGTGCTGCCCATCCCCTGCACCTCGTCGTAGTTGCAGAACGGGCGGAGGATGTCGTTCGCGAACGCCCACACCGGCAGCTGCGGCGGGGGACGACCGACGAGCATCTGGTACATCGGCGCGACCATCGTCCGCACCGCGGGCTCCTGCGCGACGAGCAAGCGCGTGAGGTTGAGCCCGCTCCGCGCGAGGTACTCCGCGCGGAGCTGATCCCGCTCGGTCGTCGCCACGACGTACGCCGCCGTCGTGGACTGATGCATGTCCGCGAGCATCACCGAGAGGATCGAGACCGCCGTCATCGCGATGATCAAGGCGACGCCGCGCTCGCGTCCCGACGACGCCCGCGCACGGACCGCAGCCCCGCCGCGCGCCGCGCGCCTCAGACGCGCCTCCCGCGTTCCCGCGTCCCCCGAGCCCGCGAAGGGACCGATGCCCGCCTTCGCCCTCATGGGTTGTACACCGCGTGGTTGAGGGCCCACGACGTGGGGATCGTCGCCCGCGTCGCGTAGACCTCCGTCCGGCGCGCCTCGATCGTCCCCTCGACCTCGAGGCGGATCCGCACCTGGGTCGGGAGGCGGTTCGCCTGCGTGCCGTTCGGCGCCGCGTCCCAGGAATCCACCCAGTCGGTCGTCACGGGGTCGAGGTACTCGAGCTCGAACTGCCGCACGCCTTCGACGAGGATCGTGACCTGGCCGCCGCGCTCGGGCTCGGCGTCGATGCGGCGCTGCTCGCGCCGGGCGAGCACGCGGCCTCCGGGGTGCTCGGGGTCCTGCGCCAGGAAGTAGCTGAGCTCGTTCTGGTCCGACTCGTGCGCGTCGCGGTAGAGGCGCTGGTGCGAGAAGGACGTGAAGTCGACCCGGCTGCCGCGCCCCTCTCGGTACCCGTGGAAGCACGTGAGGATCGACTGCAACTGCGGGTTCGGGTTCACGTGGATGGACACGAACGCCATCGACAGCTCGCGCGCGATCCGCTCCATCGCCACCCGGATCACGTGCGCGCGGTCGCTCTGATCCTCGATGCGACGCTTGTTCCGCATGGTCTGCGAGAAGCCGCCGTAGACGACGGTCGTGACGATCCCGAGGATGGTCACCGCGACCATCGCCTCGATCAGGGTCATGCCGGACGATCGCCGCTTCACAGGCCGGGCCTCTGCGGGTTGGGCCGGTTGGAGGGATTGCCCGGCGAGGGCCCGGCCGGAGGCGCCATCGCCCCCGTCGCCGCCGCGGCCGCCGCTTCGGTGAGCGCCGCCGGGGGCTGCTCGGCCACGAGGAACTGCACGACGTCGAAGGACTGCTCGCGCTGACCCTCGTGCCAGCGCACGGTCACGGTCGCGCGTCGCACCTGCTCCTCGATGTGCGGCTTGAGGATCGGGAACGCGAGCTGGAGCGCCATCTCCGCGACGGGGTTGGCGCCCCCCATACCGCCGGTCATCGCGCCGGACATGATGGTGTCGACCGAGGGAGGCTCCGCCGGCGGGGCCCCCTCGGCCGCGGGCGCGCCGCCACCGCCGAGCAGCCCGCCGAGGCCGCCGCCGCCCTCTTCGCCGTCGAGCGACGCCTGGTCCGGCAGCACGATGCGGGAGACCTCCCAGTCGCACTCGAAGCCTTCGCTCTCGCCGTGCTCGCAGCATCCATCGGTGCCGTGCGCGCTGACCGCCGGGAGCCCGTCCCGCGCGATCTGCTCCTCGATCTCGCCCATCTTGCAGCGGGCGAGCAGCGTCGCGGTCGTCGTGAAACGGGCGCGGGAGGCCACCCGGATCGCGCCCGCTTCGCTGCTGAAGATGGCCGTCAGCGCGATCGCGAGGATCGCGACGGCGACCATCACCTCGAGCAGGGTGAAGGCGCCGAGGACGCGGCGCGTCGGGCGGGTCGAGGCCATCAGTCCCTCACCTCGCTCTCGGGTTCGTCCGCGCCGTCGTCGAGCAATTCGTCGGGCTCGTAGGCCCGGTCGTGCACGCGCACCCGGCCGGTCAGCGGATGCAGCTCGACCGCGAACACGCGGTCACGACCGTCGCCGACCCACACCACGGCATGCTCGGTCTGACCGCCGGCGAAGAAGTAGATCGACCCACGACCGGAGGTGCGCGGCTCCGGCTCGTGCGGAGTGATCAGACGGTCGATGGTGATGCGATCGCCGAGCCTCCGGGACGCGTAACGCGCGCCCTCGATCGGCTGGAACGGCGACGCACCGAACGAAGGGTGCAGCGTGCTCTCGAGCCGGGCGCGCGCCGCCGCCCACGGGTCGACCGCCGACGCGTCGGCACCGTCGTCCGCCTCGCGTTCGACGTCGCGCCTGCGCGCATCGTCGGAGCGCGCGATCACCAGACGCCCGTGGCCCTCCTCGAACGCGAGCGTCTCCGCGTCGAGGTCGAAGAGCAGCCGCACCGTCGTGCCCCTCGAGATCGCGCGGTTGTACGCGTAACGCGAAGCCGCCCCGATCTTCATGCACGCCGAACGCATCTGGGTGCGCTCGATCGCGCCGAACGCATAGCTCGCGCCGCTCGCGGCGAGCGCGACGATGATCACGACGATCATCATCTCGATGAGCGTCATGCCCAGTCGCGTTCGACGGCGGTGGCGGCGCGGAGGCATCGTCATGGTCGGGACGGCCCCCGCTCACTGCGGGCGGATGTCGTCCTCGCTGCCCATCTGACCGTCGGCGCCGGCCGAGCTGACGACGATGCTGTCACCGTCGCACTCGATGACGAACTCGTGGTCCCACGCGTCCGTGGTCCGGCGCGTGCGGTCGATGACGCCCGCCTCGACGAGGTCCGCGACCGAGGGACAGTCCGCGCCCGGCTGCTGACCCAGGTAGAGCACCGCCGCGCTCTGGACCTGCTGCGCGTCCGAGCGGGTCGCGTCCTCGCGCGCCCGGCGAAGCTGCGGCAGCACCGCGACACCGACCGCCGTGGCGATCAACGCCATGATGATGACGACGATCATGATCTCCACCAGCGTCATGCCGCGCCTGCGGCGGCGACGCGATGCCCGCACCTGCTCACGCCTCTCGATGTTCATCGCGCTCCCTCTCTCCCGCCTGCTCACTGGATGTTGTCATCCACCAGAAAATTGCCGCTCGGACCAGCCGACACGACATCGACGTCTTCGGGGTCGTAGCGCCCCGGACAGCGCACCCACAGGGGGCGGCCCCAACCATCCACCGGCGCCGCCTCGAGGCCGTGCGAGCCGCCCCGGGCGGGATGCACGAGCTCGGTCATCGTGACCGGGCAGCGCCCCATGTCCTGGCGGAAGCGTCCCACCGCGCGCCGCGTGACGGCGAGGGCATCGAGGGTTCGCATGACCCGGTGGCGATGCGCCGCCGACCGGTAGACCCCCACCGCCGAGAGCAGCAGCAGGCACGCGAACGCGGCCCGCCGCCAGCGTCCGTCCGCGAGCACGTCGCGCGCGCGCGCGCCCTGCCGTTCCCACGGAAGGGCGATCGTCGAGGGCGTGTGACGGCGGCGGGCCATGGCTTCACTGGACGAATTCGTTGATGCGCATCAGCGGCATCAGGATGGAGAACGCGATTCCTCCGGAGATCGTTCCCATCACCACGATCATCGCGGGCTCGAGCAGCGAGGTCATCGCCTGCACGCGGGTCTCGACCTGGGTGTCGTACGCGTGGGCGACGTTCTCGAGCATCTCCTCGAGCTGACCCGACTTCTCGCCGATCGCGATCATGTGCGTGACGATCGGAGGAAAACGCCCGCTTCGCTTGAGCGGCGCGGCGATGCTCTCACCCTCGCGGATCGAGCCCGCGGCCTCCTCGATGACGCGCATCAGCTCCACGTTGCCGAGCACGTTCCGGGTGATCTCCATCGCCTGGAGCAGCGGCACGCCGCTCGAGAGCAGGGTCGACAAGGTCCGCGCGAAGCGGGAGACCGCGACCATCAAGAGCAGCTTGCCGAAGAGAGGCACGCCCAGGATCCGCCGATCCCAGGTCGCGCGGCCCGCGGGCGTGGCGAGCCACCTCCGGAACGCGTACGCCGCGCCGAAGCCGAGCATCAACAGGAGCCACCAGTACCCCGTGAAGACGTCGCTCGTGAAGATGAGGAGGCGCGTGTACCAGGGCAACGCCTGCTGGAAATCGTCGAAGATGCTGGTCACCTTCGGCACGACGACGATCATCATGATCGCCACCGTCACGAGGCTCATCAGCGACATGAACGCCGGGTACGCGAGCGCCGCGGTGACCTTGTTCTTCAGCTTCGTCTGCGACTCGAGGAAGTCCGCGAGCCGACCGAGCACGGTCTCGAGCGTGCCCGAGGCCTCGCCCGCGGCGACCATGTTCACGTAGAGGGCCTGGAAGATGGCCGGATGCGCGCGGAGCGCGTCCGCGAGGCTCGAGCCCTCGTTGACCTTGTCGCGCGTCTGCGTGAGCGCGTTCTTGAGCTCGGCGTTCTCGAGCTGATCGATGAGCGCGCTCATCGAGTCCACGAGGGGCACGCCGCTCTTGAGGAGCGTCGCGAGCTGCCGCGTCGCCATCGCCACGTCGAGCGCGCTGACGCGCCGGAAGAAGCGCCCGAAGTCGACCTCGCGCGCCTTCTTCTTCTTCGCCTCGGCCTCCTCGAGCGCCTGCGTGAGGATCACGCCGTCGCGGCGCAGGATCATGCGGAGCGCGCGGACGTTCTCGGCGTCCCGCACGCCCTTCACGTCCTTGCCCGAAGGGTTCAGGCCCCGCCACTCGTAGACGGCCATCAGCCGACCTCTGCGCTCTGGGTGGCGGCGAGCACTTCCTCGAGGCTCGTGATGCCGAGCAGCACCTGGCGCGCGCCATCCTCGCGCAAGGTCCGCATCCCGCGCTGCGTCGCCGCCCGCTGGATGGTGACGGCGTCGCTCTGGTTCAAGATCTCGCGCCGGACGGGCTCGTCGACGATCAGGATCTCGGCGATCGCGACCCGGCCTCGGTAGCCGGTGTGCGTGCACGCCTCGCAGCCCATCGGACGGTAGAAGATCGGTCGCATCGCCGCCGCCGCGGACGACGGCTTCGCCCGGTCGGGCGCCCCGCCGCTCCGGCCCGCGGCCTCGCGGCGCGGGGTCCGGGAGATGGCGTCGAGCGCGTGGAGAGAAGTCGGCTCCTCCTCGATCAGCAGCCCATCGTCCGGCGCCCACGGGAGGTCTTCGACCGCCGCCGGGGCCGCGGCCTCCGACATCCCCTGCCACGCCTGCACGCCGGGAGAGGTCACGAGGGTGGCCAGCCGTTCGCGGTCGACGCCGAGCATCCGCATGTCCTGCTCGGTCGGCTCGTAGGGCTGACGGCACTGGAAGCAGAGCCGCCGCACGAGCCGCTGCGCGAGCGCGCAGAGCAGCGAGCTGGTGATGAGGTACCGCTCGACGCCCATCTCGACGAGCCGCGTGACCGCGCCGGCCGCGTCGTTGGTGTGCAGCGTCGAGAGGACGAGGTGGCCGGTCAGCGAGGCGTGGATGGCGATCTCCGCCGTCTCGTGGTCGCGGATCTCGCCGACCATGATGACGTCCGGATCCTGGCGCAGGAAGCTGCGCAGCGCGGCCGCGAAGGTCAGCCCGATCTTGGGCTGCACGTGCATCTGGCCGATCCCGCGCAGCTCGTACTCCACCGGATCTTCGGCGGTGAGGATGTTGAGGTCGGGCGTGTTGATGCGCGACAGGCAGCCGTAGAGCGTCGTGGTCTTGCCGCTGCCGGTCGGGCCGGTCACCAGGATGATGCCGTTGGGCCGGGTGATGAGGTGCTGGATGGTCTCGAGCTGCGCGCCGGCGTAGCCGAGATCGGTCAGATCGAGCAGCACCTTCTCCTTGTCGAGGAGGCGCATGACGATCCGCTCGCCCTTGGCGGTGGGGATCGTGGAGACGCGCACGTCGATGAGGCGGCCCTGGATCTTCTTGGTGATGCGGCCGTCCTGCGGCAGCCGCTTCTCGGCGATGTTGAGGCCGGCCTCGATCTTCACGCGCGAGACGATCGACGAGAGGAAGCCCTTGTGGGCGGTCTTCACCGGATGGAGGTTGCCGTCGATGCGGTAGCGGACCGTGACCTCGCGGTCCGACGGCTCGATGTGGATGTCCGACGCCCGCTGCTGGACGGCCTGATAGAAGAGGTTGTTCACCCATCGGATGACGGGCGCCTCGTCCGTCATGTCGATGAGATCCTGGAGCTCCTCGACCTCCTCGCCCGCGCGGGCCTCGCCGAGGGCCGTCTCGTCCTTGCGCTCGTAGACGCGGTTGATGGCGTCCTCGATCGCCTCGGGCGTCGCCGCGATCGGACGCACCTCGCCGCCGAGCAGCGCGCGCAGATCGTCGAGCGGCGTGGGGTCGAGCGGGTTCGACACCGCAACGAGCACCACGCCGTCCTTGCGCTCGAGCGGCAGCAACCGATGCTGACGCGCGAAGTTGATCGGCACCTGGTCGATCAGCTCCGCGGGGATCTCGTCGTAGCGCAGCTTCTCGAGGAACGGGACGCCGACCTCGTCGGCCAACGCCCGGACGATCTCCTCCGGCTGCGCGAGGTCGCGCGACGCGTAGAGCAGATCGAGCAGGCGGGCGTCCTTGTCCTCCGCGGCGCGCAGCAACTCCGGGAGCTTGCCCTCTGCGAGCGCGCCCCGACGCACCAGGATCTCTCCGACGAACTGCTGCTCCACGTGGGTCCTCCGACCTCGAACGGGATGAGGGGCATGCCCCGCACCGCGTCACTGCTGGGGTGCCGAGACCTCGATCGAACGCACGGCGTCGCTGTCCATGGCCTGCGGCACCTCGATCCCATCCGGGCCGATGACGACGTCGCCGGACGCCGCGCCCTCGCCGACCGCGCCCTCGTGCGCGCCGAGCGGCGGCCGCGGGTCGTGCCGGGGAGGCGGCTGGCTGCGCAACTGCTCGAAGAGCGTCCGCTCCTCGTCCACGGCGGCGAGCTCGAGGAAGATCTCGCCGAGGAGACCCCGCGTGCGGGAGTAGTCGAGCGGCGGCTGGTACTCGTGATCGCCGAACACGAAGTAGCGATCGATGAATTCCTGACGCTCGCGCATCTTGCGCTCGAAGATCGAGCGGAGGTCGTCCGGCGAACGGATGACGTACGGCGTGAGGAACAGGAGCAGGTTGCTCTTCTGCGTCTGCCGCGACTGAGTCCGGAAGAGCGCCCCGAGGATCGGGATGTCGCCGAGGATCGGGATCTTCGTCTCGGTGGTCTGCACGCGGTCGCGCATCAGGCCGCCGATGACCACCGTCTGCTGATCGCGCGCGAGCACCTGCGTCTTGGCGATGCGCTGGTTGATCGGGATCGCGCCGAGGTTGCCCGGGAGGGCCTCGCCGGCCTCCGAGATCTCCTCCTCGATCTCCATCCGGATCTCCGCCGCATCGTTGATGTGCGGGGTGATCCGGATGATGGTGCCCACGGACTGACGGGCGACGCCGCCCATGCCGCCGCCGAGGCCACCGCCGAGGCCGCCGCCGAGGCCACCGGCCAGGCCCGCGAGACCGGCCAGGCCACCCGCCTGCCCCGCCGCGCCTCCGAGGCCGCCGGCCAGACCGGCCAGACCACCGAGTCCGCCGCCGCCGCCGAAGGGCACGCCGGAGGTCTGCAGCGGAACGTTCGAGCCGACGTTGATCTCCGCCTCGGTGTTGTCCATCGCCAGCAGGTGCGGCGTGGCCAGCACGTCCACGTCGCTCGTGGTCGCGATCGCGTTCATGACCACGCCGAAGCTCGGCACCGAGAGCCCGATGCCGGGGATCTCGAGGGCCGGCCCGCGCACGCCGAGGGCGAGGCCGGTCAGCGTGTCGCCGGCGAGCGCGCTCGCAGGGAAGCCGATCGAGGACGCCGCGCCGAAGCCCAGCACCGAGAGGCTCTGGTTCCCGTCGATGTTCGGCTCCGGAAGGCCACCGTGGTAGTTGAGGCCGAGCTTGCTGGTCCGCGAGACGGACAGTTCCATCACGACGGCCTCGATGAAGACCTGCCGCGGCGGGACGTCGAGCCGGTCGAGCACCCGGCGCATCGACGCGTAGTCCTGAAGCGTCGCGGTGATCAGCAGCGAGTTCGTGTCCTTGTGGGCCTGGATGTTGATCTCGCCCGTGAGCGCGCCGGTGACGGCCCCGGCCGCGACGTCCGCAGCCGCTTGCCGTCGCGGTGCCGGCGTCGTGCCCCCCGCGCCACCGCCCGCCGCGCTGCCGCCCCCTTCGACGAGGGACTGCAGCGTCGTCGCCATCGTCTCGGCGTCGGCGTACTGCAATCGGTAGATGTGCACCCCGCCCTCGCCGTCGACCGGCGTGTCGAGCACGCGCATCACCTCGAGGATCCGCAGGTAGGCCCGCTCGGTCGCCACGATCACGAGCTGGTTCGAGCGCTCGTCCGCGAGGATGGAGCTGACGCGGATCTCGCCGGCGCGCGCGCCGACCGTGCCGCTGCCCGCGGGCTCGGCGGCGCCCTCGGCGTTGCCTTCACGCGTGACCGGTGCCTTGCCCGCACGGGCCCCTCCGCGCGGTGCCTTGCCGCCCGCGGCCGCGCCTGCGCCGGCCGCCGAGCCGCCCTCGCTCGGGAAGATCTCGCCGAGCATCTCGGCCATCTCGCTGGCCGCCGCGTAGTGCACGGGCTCGATCCACACCTGCTCGCCGGTGCGCGGGATGTCGACCTCCGCGAGGATCGTCAACATCCGTCGGATGTTCGCGCCGGTGTCGGTGATGATCAGCGTGTTCGTCGGGGCGTAGGCGGTGATGTTGCCCGCCTCGCTCTTGAAGTTGCCGAGCAGGGTCGACACGTCCTCGGCCCCGACGTGCTCGACGCGCACCATGCGGGTGACGAAGCGTTCGTCGGTCGGTGTGGCCTCGCCAGGCGTGTAGATCTGATCGCCCCGGATCGCATCCGTGGACTCGACGACCTTGAGGTAGCGGCCCGAGGGCTCGACCGTGAGGCCGTTCATCGCGAGGATCGACAGGAACGCCTGGTACGCCTCGGCCGCGCTCACGTCGCCCGGCGAGTAGATCGTCGCCTTGATGCTGCGCGCCTTGCTCGGGAGGATGAAGCGGCGCCCGGTGATCCGGGACACGAGCCGCACGAGGTCCGGCAGGTCTGCGTCCTCGAGGTTGAACGCCACGCGCGCCGCCGGCGGCGTCGGGCGCACGGCGCTGTCCTCGAGCCCGGTGCGGAAGGGCTGCAGCTTGCCGCCCGCGCCCCCCGCGCCTCCGGCATCCCCCCCGGGCACGCCGCCCGGGATGCGGACCTGCGGCCGCGGCAGCGTGGGCGGTGTTCCGTCCTGCGCGCGAACGTGCTCACTGAACGCGAGGCCGAGGCCCGAGATCATGATCGAGGCGGAGGTCAGCAGAATGGGCAGGGCGAGTCGGGCTCTCACGCGGGGCTCCTTCAGGCGCTCGGTCGAGCGTCAGCGGATCTGGTAGTCCATCGAGATGGGCTGGCCGCGTCGCTCGACGTTCAGGCTCAGCCGTTCCGCGCTCCGGAGGCGCGTGTACGCCTCGAGCGCACTGTCGGGCTCGGTCAGGTCGAATCCGTTGATGGTGCGCAGCATGTCGCCGTTCTGGATGCCCAGGCGGCCGAGCAGGCTGGACCTTCGGATGCCGTAGATCTTCACGCCGACGACGCGGCCGTCGACCTCGTGCGGGATGACGCGCGCCGTGCGCATCAGCTCGGCCTGGTTCGACAGCAGGCGGTCGACCAGGCTGCGGTTGACCGCGTAGCTGGTGTCGCTGATCTGCTGGATGCTGGCGTCGAGCTCCGCCGCCTCGACGCCGCCCTCCGACGTGGCCGGGGCAGGCTCCGCGATGGCGACGGCCGGCTGCGCGGCCCGGACGGTCGCGACCTGCGCGTCCTGGGAGAACATCGCGATGGAGCAGAGCGAGGCGCCGCTGGGGCGGAGGATGACCATGTCGCGCTGGATGTCGATGACCTCACGGTCGTCGACCCGCATGCCCACCGCGTAGAGGAGCGAGGTGCCCGTCGCGTTCGTGATCGCCGCGAAGGACTGCTCCGGGGTCCGCTGCCGGACGTACGACGCGACCAGGCGGATGGACCCATCGCAGCGCGGCGGCGGCGCGTTCGGATCGATCACCTCGGGCGGCGCCTCCTCGGCGACCGGCTCCGGCGGCGGCGGCGGCGGCTCGTCCCACGGGATGGCGGCGCCGTGCGAGTCGAAGATGTTGCGCTGGAGGATCGCCCGACCGAGCTGCTCCCGGGTCGGACGCGTCGAGGCGACGGGCGCACGCGCTCGGCCCGTGCCCGCGGCCCCGTCCGACGCCGGCGTGTCGAGCACGGCGGACGCGAGCTGCTGCATCGCCCCCTGCGAGAGCAGGTACGAGGTTCCCGTGAGCGTCGCGAGGACGACCGAGACGAGAATCTTCTGCGTGCTTTCGAGGGCCACTCACACACCCCACAGGTCGGTCAGCAACGGGCGTGCCTAGCCCAACTCGGGAGCGGCGGCCAGCAAACGGCCGGGATCATCGATGCATCCCGACCGTCGACCGACCCGTGCGATGACGCGATGACATCGGGCCCCGCGCGCCCCACCGCGGACGTGACAATCTGTCATCGGCACCGCGCGTCACGAAGGCTCCGGCTCCCCGCCCTCGCCCTGCCCTTCGGCGAGCTTGCGGTAGATGGTCCGGGCGCTGATGCCGAGCAGCTGCGCGGTCAGCTGCTTGTCGCCCCGGGTGTGCTCGAGGGTCGCGCGGATCACCCGCCGCTCGATCTCCTCGAGGGTCGTGCCGAGGCCGAACGCCAGCTCGCTGCTTCGCCGCTCCGCCTGCGCGATCTGGGCCGGCAGGTCCGCGAGCGTCAGGACGCTCGTGCGGGCCAGGACGACCGCGCGCTCGATCACGTTCTCCAGCTCGCGGACGTTCCCCGGCCAGCTGTAGTCCTGAAGCTTGTCGAGCACCTCGCGGGCCACCTCGAGCCGCGCCTTGCCGTTCTTGCGACCGTACACCTCGAGGAAATGGTCCGCGAGCAAGGGCACGTCGCCCTGACGGTCGCGCAGCGGCGGCGCGGTGATCGCGATGACGTGCAGCCGGTAGTACAGATCCTCGCGGAATCGCCCCTCGGCGATGAGCTGGCGAAGATCCTTGTTCGTCGCGGCGACCAGGCGAAAATCAGCCCGGCGGGTCCGCCCCCCGAGCGGCTCGTACTCGCCCTCCTGCAGGACGCGCAGCAGCTTCACCTGGACCGCGGGGGAGAGCTCTCCGATCTCGTCGAGGAAGAGCGTGCCGCCCTCGGCCTGCGCGACGCGCCCCTCCCGACGCTGCACCGCGCCGGTGAACGCGCCCCGCTCGTGGCCGAAGAGCTCCCCCTCGACGATGGTCTCCGGGAGCGCCGAGAGGTTCACCGCGACGAACGCGCCGGTGCGCCCGCTGCGGTCGTGGATGGCCCGTGCGAGCAGCTCCTTGCCGGTGCCGCTCTCGCCGAGCACGAGCACGTTCGCCGTCGAGGGTGCGGCCTGGTACGCGATCTCGAGCGCGCGGCGCAGCGCGGTGCTCGAGCCGACGATCGGGCGCGACCGCAGGGCCGAGAGCTCTTGCTTGAGCGTGCGGTTCTCGGCGACCAGCGCGTGCCGCTCGGCCGCCTTCTGCACGGTCTTGACGATGTGCATGCGCTTGAGCGGCTTCTCGACGAAGTCGTAGGCCCCGGCCCGCATCGCCTCGACGGCCGTCTCGATCGTCCCGTACGCCGTCATCAGCACGACCTCGGCGTCCGGCGCGACCGTCTCGAGCGCCTTCAGCAATTCGATGCCGTTCATCCCCGGCATCATCAGGTCGGTCACCACGACGTGGACCCGGTGCGCGCGGCAGACGTCGAGCGCGCGGCGACCCGAGTCGGCCGTCAGGACCCGGAACCCTTCCCGCGCGAAGATCCGCTCGAGGGCCTGGAGGTTCTCGCCCTCGTCGTCGACCAGCAGCACCGTCGTCGCCGAATGGGCGGAGTTGAGCGCGCCAGAGGGCGCCGAAGACGTCGTGTCAGACACCGTTGTCACCTCGTCAAAAGAGGATGCCACTCTGACACGCCCCGACGTTCTTGCACGAAACTCCTCAGAACAAGGACAATTGGGCCCTCGGACGCTCGAACGTCGTCGCCGGTTCGGGCACCACCGGCCCCACGCCCATCTCGTCGTTCACGAGCCCGAGCCGCCGGGCATGCGTCTCGAAGAGGCGCTCGACGATCTGCCAGCGGGGCCCCTTGCCGACGAAGCGTCGACCGAATCCGCTCTCGGAGAGCGCCCCGCCGCGGAGCTCGCGCACCGCGTTCATCACCCGCGCGTGCCGCAGCGGCAAGGCCGCGCCCAGGCGCTCGTCGAAGACCGGCAGCACCTCGCCGGGGAGTCGGAGCAGGGCCATGAACGCGTGGGTCGCGCCGGCCTCCTTCGCGCGCGTGAGCAAGGCCGGCACGTCGCTGTCGTTGAGCCCGGGGATGATCGGCGCGAGCGAGATCCCGCAGGGCACGCCGGCGTCGGCCAGCCTCCGCATCACCTCGAAGCGCTGCTCGATCGGGCTCGCCCACGGCTCGAGCGCGCGGCGCGTGGCGTCGTCGTCGAACGCGATCGAGAGGGTGACCCGGCAGCGGGCCCGCCGCGCGAGCTCCGAGAGCAGGTCCAGATCGCGGCGGATGAGCGCGCCCTTGGTGATGATGCCCACCGGGTTGCGGTACGCGAGACAGACCTCGAGCAAACGTCGGGTCAGCCGATGGTGGGCCTCGAGGGGCTGGTAGCAATCGGTGTTGCCCGAGAACACCACCGTCTCGCCGATCCACGACGGGCGCTCGAAGGCCTCGCGAAGCAGCTCGGGGGCGTTGACCTTGACCACGAGCTTGCGCTCGAAATCGGTGCCCGCACCGTGGCCGAGGTAGGGATGGGTCGGGCGGGCGTAGCAATACGCGCAGCCGTGGTAGCAGCCGCGGTAAGGGTTGACCGACCATCGAAACCCCAGGTCCGGGCTCTCGTTCGACGAGAGGATCGAGCGGGCGCGCTCCTCGAACACCTCGAGATCCGCCGCAGGGGCCTCGCCTTCCCACGCGAGGGTCGTCTCGGAGAAGCGGTCCGCAGGGTTCGCGGTGGGACGGGGCATGACGGCAGGATGAACAGACACTGGACACTCGTCCAGTCCCGCCGGGCCCGGGCCAGATCCCGCGCCGACGTCCGGATGACATCGCGACAGCACCACCCCACGCTGCGGGGGTGAGCGCTCCCGTCCCGTGCGTGCATGCGATGTCGCAGGACGGTCCGATGCCGTCGATGGACGACCCCGAGGGCGTGGCGCTGTCCCCCGCGCTCGGCGAGGTGATCGACGCGCACGTCCACCTGTTTCCTCCGCGGGTCTTCTCGGCGTTGCACCGGTGGTTCGACCGGCACGCGTGGAACATCCGCTACCGCATGCGGAGCGAGGAGGTCATCGAGTTCCTCGCCCGGCGCGGGGTCTCCCGCTTCGTGGCGCTCCACTACGCGCACCAGCCCGGCATGGCGCGCGAGCTGAACCGCTACATCCACGAGGTCGCGCGCGCGCACCGCGACGTGGTCGTGCCGCTCGGCACCGTGCTGCCCGGCGAGCCCGACGCCGAGGACGTCGTGCGGGAGGCCCTCCACGAGCTCGATCTGCGCGGGCTCAAGCTTCACTGCCACGTCCAGCGGATCGCGCCCGACGACCCGCGGCTCGACCCGGTGTGGGCCGCCTGCGAGGACGCCGGCAAGCCGGTCGTCGTGCACGCGGGGAGAGAGCCCCGGAGCGACGCGTACGGCATCGACACCCACGCCCTCTGCGCCGCCGAGCGCATCGAGCGCGTCCTTCAGCGCCACCCGCGCCTGGTGCTCGTGGTGCCCCACCTCGGCGCCGACGAGGTGCCGGCCTACGCCGCGTTGGTCGAACGCTACGAGCATCTCTGGCTCGACACCACGATGGCGGTCGCAGGCTATTTTCCGGGGTGGGACTGGACCGACGTGATCCGGCGCATCGGGGACCGACTGCTCTACGGGACCGACTTCCCCAACCTCCCGTATGCATGGGACCGCGAGGCCCGATGTCTCGAGGCGCTCGGACTTCCCGAGGCCACGTCACGGCGGATCTTCTCGGAGAACGCCCGCCGCGTGTTCTCGCTCTGAGCCCGCGCCGCTGCCCCGACGCTCAGCTCAGGCGCTTGGTCGCGCGCGAGACGAGCGTCTGGTAGGCGGCGGGCAGCACCCGCACCATCGCGTCGATCGCGAATGCGTCCGTGCCGATCATCGCGCGCCGGGCGTCCCGCTCGACCGCGCGCAGGATGGCCTTGGCCGCATCGGCCGCGGTGGTGCGGAAGGCCTTCTCGAAATCGGCCGTCGCGGCGCCGGGATCGAGCCCGAGCGCACGGATGCTCGGATCGGAGCGCGCCGCGCGCGCGATGTTGGTCTTGATGCCCCCCGGATGGATGCTCGTCGCCGACACCCCGCAGCGCAGGATGTCGAGCTCCATCCGCAGCGACTCCGTGAAGCCGCGCACCGCGAACTTCGAGGCGTTGTACGCCGACTGCGAAGGGATGCCGACGAGCCCGAACACGCTCGAGATGTTGACGATGTGGCCCTCACCCGCGGCCCGGAGATGCGGCAGGAACGCCTTCGTCCCGTACACGACGCCCCAGAAATTGATGTTCATGAGCCACTCGAAGTCCTCGTAGCGCATGCCCTCCACGGTGGCCGCGAGCGCGACCCCGGCGTTGTTGAACACGAGGTTCACCTTGCCGTGCTCGGCGGCGACGGCGTCGGCCCACGCGATCACGGCCGCGCGGTCGGCCACGTCGAGCCGCGCCGCCGTGACCGTCACGCCGTGAGCGCGCGCCATCGACGCGGTCTCCTCCAGCTTGTCGACATCGATGTCGGAGACGGCGAGGTGGGCGCCGCGCCGCGCGAGCTCGAGGGCGAGCTCCCGACCCATGCCCGACCCCGCGCCCGTGATGGCCGCGACCTTGTTCCGAAAGTCCTTCATCGGTCTCCTCCGCTCCGGACGGTTGTACGCGCCCTCGGCGCCCCGCTCCACTCCTCCGCGCTCCTCGGGCGACGGACGGTGGTCGCGGAGGCGGCGCCGGAGCAGAACCGCGTGAAGTCCGACCCACGCCTCGACGGCTCCTCTATCATCCGGCCGTGGACACCACGCATCCGCACGCCGCGGGGCCCGGCCGCGCCGCCCTCGCACCCGTCGTGCCCATCCATCGTCGCGCGACCCATCCAGGGCTCTCGGCCGGGGGCCGCGCCGCCGCGCGCGCCTTCGCGGAGGCGCTCTGGTCGAAGGACGGCGAGCACCCGCCCGAGGCCCATCGCCTCGACTTCTTCGAGACCGATCTCGCCGACTTCGTCGGGCATCTGAACCCCCGCGCGCGCCTGCTCTTCAGGGCCTGCCTGGCGACCGTGACGTGGGTGGCCCCCTTGATCGTCGGCCGCCCGGGCCGTCTCGCGGGTCTGCCGGTCCCCGCGCGCATCCGCGCCATCGAACGGCTCGAGCGCACGCCCGCCTCTCTGGCCCTGTTCGCGACCAAGGCCGTCGTCTCGTTGATCTGGTACGAGCACCCCGACAGCGCGCGGGACCTCGGGTGGGACAAGCGATGCAAGACGGGCGCTTGAACGTTCCCTCCCTGAGCGTGCACGACGCCTGCGAGGCCTCGGGCCCGCTCTCGCTCGAGTGCGACGTGGTCGTCGTGGGCTCGGGGGCCGGCGGCGCGACGGTCGCCACCGAGCTCGCGCTCGCGGGGCAGCGCGTGATCGTCCTCGAGGAGGGTCGTCACGTGCCGGCGCTCGAGCACGGCGCGATGAGGCAGAGCGAGTCGCTCAGGCACGTGTGGCGCGAGGGCGGACTGACCGCAGCGTTCGGCATCGGCGGCGCCCCGACCGTGAACGTCACGATGGGCCGCGGCGTGGGCGGCTCGAGCGTCGTGACCGGCGGTGTGTGCTTCCGTGTCCCCGAGCACGTGCTCGAGGGATGGGCCCGGACGATGCGCCTCTCGGACCTCAGCGCCGAAGGACTCGACCGCTACTACACGCACGTCGAGCGCGCGCTGCACGTCGAGGAGGTGCCCCTCTCGATGCGCTCGCGCTCGACCGAGCTCTTCGCCGACGGTGCGGCCGCGCTCGGCTATCCGCTCGAGCCGATGCGGCGGAACACGCAGGGCTGCGACGGCTGCGGGCGCTGCAACTTCGGGTGTCCCCACGCGGCGAAGCTCAGCGTCGACCTCTCCTACCTGCCGCGCGCCACCGCCGCGGGCGCCGAGGTGTGGACGCACTGTCTGGTCGATCGGATCCAGATCCGCGACGGGCGCGCGGTGGGGGTCGAGGGCCGTGTCCTGCGCAGCCCCTCGGACCGTCGCGGGGCCAAGCTCGTGGTGCGCGCGAAGCGCGTCGTCGTGGCGTGCGGAGGCATCCACACGCCGGTGCTGCTCCAGGCGAGCGGCCTCGGAGGGCCCGGCTCGCACGTCGGACGTCACCTCGCCCTGCACCCCGGATTTCGACTCTTCGCGCGCTTCGACGAGACCGTCCGTGGATGGTCCGGGGCGATGCAGAGCGCGTACTCACTGCACTTCGATCCGCAAGGGTTCCTTCTGAATTCGGTGTTCATCCCGCCGAGCGTCATCGCCGCGACGATGCCCGGCGCCGGACCCCGACACGTCGAGGCGGCCTCCCGTCTTCCGGAGCTCGCGATGTTCGGCGCGCAGATCCACGACGAGGGCGGCGGCGTGGTGTGGCGCAACCCGTTCGGCCGCGAGCCGCTCATCCTGTACCGATGCACGCCCCACGATCACCACGCGATGCGCCGCGCGATCCGGGTGCTCGGAGAGACCTTCCTCGCCGCGGGGGCCAAGGAGATCTTCGCCCCCGTGCTCGGGCTCCACGGGCTCGATCCCGACGCCTTCCGGCGCTTCGACTTCGACCGCGTGCCGGGGCATCGCATCGAGTGCGGCTCGCAGCACCCGCTCGGCACGTGCCGCATGGGCGCGACCGCCGCGGACTCGGCCGTCGATGCGTACGGAGAGAGCTGGGACGTGAAGGAACTCTTCGTCGCGGATGCCTCGATCCTTCCCTCGTCTCTCGGCGTGAACCCGCAGCTGACGGTGATGGCGATGGCGACCCGCATCGCGTGGCATCTGCGCGAACGTGCGCTGCCGAAGGCCTGACGGTGCCCGAGCTCCCCGAGGTCGAGTTCGCGCGACGGCGATTCCTCGCCGGGATGGAAGGGCGCGTCGTCGACGATGCGCGCGCCCTCGATGCGCTCGTCGTTCCCCAACCCGCGTCGGAGTTCCGCGAGGCGCTCGTCGGTCGTCGCATCGAAGGCGCGGAGCGCCGCGGCAAGCACGTCGTCGTGCGTCTGAGCGGCGACCGGGGGCTGTGGTTCCACCTCGGGATGAGCGGACGCCTCGTGCCTCTCGGCGCGCCGGACGAGCCGACGGACGCATCGACCGGACTGCCTCGCTTCACGCGGTGGTGGTTGAAGACGGGCGACCTGACCGTGTGCCTGTGCGACACGCGGCGGCTCGGCCGGGCCGTCGCGGGCACGCTCGAGGAATCGCGGGCGCACCTCGCGGGGCTCGGGCCCGACGCCCTCGACGTGAAGGACGAGGCCGCGCTCGGCCGCTGCCTCGAAGGCGCCCGCGGACCCCTCAAGGCGGCGCTGATGGATCAGGCGCGCCTCGCCGGGCTGGGGAACATCCAGGTCGCCGAGGCCCTGTTCCGCGCGGGGCTGCACCCGGAGACCGCGGTGCCATCGCTCGACCGCGCGGCGAGGGCGCGGCTCGCCCGCGCGATCGAGGAGAGCCTGCGAGACGCGCTGGCGGCGATGGAGGGACTCGAGACCCTCGTGTACGTCGGCGCGGGCGGAGAGAACCCGTTCGCCGTGTACGGGCGGGCCGGCGAACCTTGCCCGCGCTGCCGGTCCCTGATCGTGCGGGAGGTGGCGCGCGGCCGCTCCAGCTTCTTCTGCCCGCGCTGCCAGCCCGCCCCCGGCACGGCGCCGGCCCGCGGTGCCCGCACCATGGCCCAGCGTCACTCCCACCGACGACGTCCGTCGACGTAGACTCGGGGCATGAGCCTCCACATCGTCGCGCTGCGCGCCCACGACACGGCGGTCGTCGAAGCCACGCTCGCCGAACTTCCGGCCCTGCTCGTCGAGCCGGGCACCGTCGTGTGGGTCGATCTGCGAGACGGCGGCGCCGGCGACAAGCATCTCCTCGAGGAGGTCTTTCGGCTGCACCCGATGGTCGTCGAGGACATGCTCGCGGACGCGCCCACGCCGAAGCTCGAGCGCTACGACGGGTACCTCTACATCGTGCTCCACGCGCTCTTGCCCGGATGGGACAAGGACCTGGACGTCACGCTCGCCGACCTCGACATGATGCTCGGGTCGAACTTCCTGCTCACGGTCCACGCGCCGGAGCTTCCTTCGATCGTCGCGGCCCGCGCGCTCGTGCAGAGGAACCCCGAGCTGTTGCGTCGCGGCCCGGCCTTCGTGGCGCACGCGATCATCGACGTGCTCACCGAGCGCTTCCTTCCGCTGATGGAGCGGCTCGATCGGGAGATCGACGTGCTCGAGACCGCGATCATGCGGGCTCCATCCCCCGATCATCTGCAGACGATCCTCGATCTTCGGCACGTGCTCTCGCGGCTCCGGCGGGTCGGCATGCACCAGCGGGACGTGCTCTCGCGGCTCTCGCGCAGCGAACCGGCGCTCGAGCTCGTGCCCGAGGGCGCCCGGCCCTTCTTTCGCGACGCCTACGACCACTTCGTGCGCGTGACCGACCTCAACGACGCGTTCCGCGAGACCCTGAGCGCCGCGATGGAGGTGTACCTCAGCGTGCAGGGTCACAAGCTCAACGAGATCATGAAGATGCTGACGCTCATCTCCACGATCATGCTGCCGCTGACGTTCATCGCCGGCGTGTACGGGATGAACTTCGACGTGATGCCGGAGCTGCACTGGCGCTGGGGCTACTTCGGCGCGCTCGGCGCGATGTCGGTGACCGCGCTCGGGCTCGTCGGATACTTCCGGCGCAAGCGCTGGCTCTGACGCGTTCATGCCCGCACATCGTTGACGCGCGCACGCCCGACGGCGTACTCCCGAGGGGTCGCAGTCGGACGACCCGCGCTGCACGCCGGAGGTCGCATGGGAGTCGCGAACGTGGTCCGAGACCGCCTTGCCTTGGTGCTCGTCGCCCTCGTCGCCGGATGCGGCGGCCCCTCGGAGCCCACCGACGGCGGCGCGCTCGACGGCAGCACGCTCGATGGCGGCACGCTCGACGGAAGTGCCCTCGACGGCGGCGCGCTCGACGGCAGCACGCTCGATGGCAGCGCGCTCGACGGC
>CAIKNO010000677.1 GCA_903828805.1 uncultured Sandaracinus sp.
GTGTAGCGCGGAGTGTGCCGAGGGCGTCGCGGTGAAGGTCCCGGCACCGCCGCCGCGGGTCACGGCGCCGCAGGACGCCGCGGGTCACGGCGCCGCAGGACGCCGCGGGTCTCAGCGGCGCAGGACGTCGCGCTCCCCCATCGGCGCGCCCCCGGGGAAGCGAGGGCGGGCCGAGCAACGGGTCAGAACGGCGTGCAGACCCCATAGGACACGCCGCCGATGAGCACCGGCGTGACGAGCGGCTCGCAGAGCTCGAGGCCGCTGCAGCCGATGCCGGTGCCGAGGTTGCACCAGTGCAGGCAGGAGCCGACGCCCCCGGCCGCGCCGAAGCACGCATACCCCCCCGCGCAATCGGTGTTGTCGATGCACGGGGCATCGGTCCGGCCGGTGCCCAAGGGGCCGGCGCACTCGGTCAGGAAGCGCATCGAGCCGCCGGCCTCGCGGTAGATCTGACACCCGAGTCCCGTGGCGCAGCCGGTGTTGCGGAACGCGTTGCACGACCGGGTGCAGAGCCGCACGCCGGGCAGCGTTCCACCCGCACCGTCGGACAGTTCGCCGAGGCAGAGCGAACCGCCACCGCCGCACTCGGCGTCGGTGCTGCAGAACCGCCCGCATTGCGCGAGGCGCACCGCGGGATCCGACGAGTAGTTGATGCAATCGAGCCCGACTTGACACGACGACGACGACGTGCATGCCGTGCCCTCCACCCCCGCACCCGAGGTCGCGCAGACGCGGGCACCCGCGGCGAGGTAACACCCCTGGCCGGCGGCGCAGCCGCACTGCGGGCTCGTGAGGCGGCAAGGCGACTCGGTGCAGGTCCCGCCCCCACCGACGCAGCCGGTCGGGCCGCACGTCTGCCCCGCGGCACAGAGCGAGTCCATGCCGGTGTACCCGCACGTGCCCGGCTCGATGCAGCGGTCGACCGTGCACGCGACCCCGTCGTCGCAGACGATCGGAGTGCCGGCGACGCAGCGCCCGGCCTCGCAGCGCTCGATGCCGTTGCACGTCAGGCCATCGGAGCACATCGCGGCGCTCGTGCATCCCGTGGAGCCCGCGTCCCTCGCCCCGGCGTCGAGCGCGGCGCCCGCGTCGCGCACTCCCGAATCGAGCGGCGGCATCGACGCATCGAGCGGCGGCATCGACGCATCGAGCGGCGGCATCGACGCGTCGAGCGGCGGCATCGACGCGTCGAGGGCGACGACGCCTGAGTCCGAGCGTCCACCGTCGGTGCGGCCGGGCCCAGCATCGGTCCTCGGCATCCCGCGGCCCGCATCGGTCCCACCGCCGCCGCCACCGGTGGCGCAGCCGGCCACGACGCACGAGAGAGCGAACAGCACGGGCGAAAGCCAAGCAGGCATGGGCATCCTCACGGGCGGTGCCGGACCCGTGCACGACGCCGGACCGCGCGACCGCCCAGCCTTCGAGGGTAGAGATCCGCCGTCCGTGAATCAACCGTCCTGCGCGCCGTCGCGGTGCACGTCGAGCGCCGTCGCGGTGCACGTCGAGCGCCGACGCAGGCCCGAGGGTCGGACCGAGCGGAGGTCCATCGCCCGAGGACCGGGCGGCCGCTGCGCTCAGCGCCGGCCCTTGAAGTCCATCATGCCCTGCACCGCGCGCTCGCTGGCCTCGGCGACCTCGCCCTCCTCGCGGGCGCGGTCCACGCAGTCCTCGCAGAGCTTCTTCGACTTGCCGTCGACCTTCACCACGAAGAGCTCCTCGACCGACTCGCCGCATCCCTTGCACGTCGCCATGAAGGCCTCCTTCGAACGCGCGTACTCTACCCCGGGGCGAGCCCCGGAGCGCGCGGAACCATCGCCCCGGGGCCATCGATCACGGGCCCGTCGCCCGCTCGACCATCCACACGAGCGCGCAGAGCCCCACGGCCAGCGACCCTCCGAGGACCACCCTTCGCTCACGCGCGGGGGACGAACCCAGCCATGCGAGCGGCGGCAGCAGGAGCGCCACGACGGCCAGCTGCGCGGCCTCGATGCCGACGTTGAACGCGAGCAGAGAGAGCACCCGCGCCTGCGACGGGAGCCCCAGCTCCGCGAGCACGCCAGAGAAGCCGAAGCCGTGGATGAGCCCGAACCCGCCGGCCATCCACGGCAGCCCGTGCCGCGCCTCGGGGCGCGCGACGTTCGCGACCGCGACCAGCAGGATGGAGGCCGCGATGGCGGTCTCGACGAGCCGCGAAGGCAAGACGATCCACCCGAGCGCGGCGGCGAAGAGCGTGACGCTGTGCCCGGCGGTGAACGCCGTCACCACGAGCGCGACGTCGCGCGCCGCGGCCCGTGGCCCGGCCCGACGGGCAAGCCCCCCCGCGGTCAGCACGAGCGAGAGCAAGAAGAGCACGTGATCGTAGCCGGTCACGAGGTGGAGCATGCCCTCCACCAGGAATCGACGGGCGAGCGCGACGGACGAAGGGGCCGCGCCGAGCGCGAGCGTCTGTCGGCCATGGCGCAGCACGTGGGCGTCGCCGCCGTCGTCGAAGCGCTGACGGACGAACGCCTCGTGCTGCACGTCGGTCGGAAAGACCGTGTCGTCGCGGAGCGTCAGCGCGGCGCCTTCGGGGCACGCGAACGAGAGCGCGAGCGCGAGCCGGGCGGGGCCATCGTCCTCATCCACCGCCGTCGGGAGCGCGGCGCGGCCAGGGCATCGCGACGGCCCCGCCGAGACCGCCACGCCCTCCGCCGCCCAGCGCGCGAGCGCCGCCCCGCGGGCGAGGACCGTCGCCTCGGCGGCGTCCTCGGGGAGCCCCCAGCGCGACGGCGGCGTCGACCACCTCGAGCTCCATCTGCACGCGCACCTCGCCTGCGACGCGCTCGACGACGAGGTACTTCGTGCTCCCGCGGTGCGCGCGGGCCGGGAGCGCGACCGCGAGACCTGCGAGCAGCACCAGCAGGACGCGCGACGCGGCGCGGGAGCGCAGAGACATGGCCCGAGCGTCGCCGGCCCGCACGAGGGGGCCGAGCGCACAGGCCCGTGCGCGGCGCGGATGCAGGCCGCGCCTCGAACACCCGTGCTCCCGGGTCTCAGGGAGTCCGCGCACAGCGGGCCCCGATGCCGTAGAAGCGCGAGGAAGGGGGATAGTGGATGTCGCGAGACGAGGCCAGCAAGAACGGCGCGGGGTAGAAGAAGTCGCCGCCCCGGAGCACCCGGGATGAGCCGTCTGGAAGCTGCTGGCTGCAGTTCGCACACGTGCCCGCGGCGTAGGGGCTCACGTGCACGTCGAGCGCCCACTCGAAGACGTTGCCCCCGAGGTCCGACTGTCCGTAGCGGCCGTCGCCCGCGGGCTGGCTGCCCACGAAGGTGACCCTCCCGGCCGGACCGAGCCCGTACATCGCACGGGTCGCGTCGATGGACGTGGAGGTCGGCGGCGACGACCAAGGATAGACACGCTGCTCGCTGCCGCCCGAAGCCGCGTAGTTCCACTCCGCTTCGCTCGGCAAGAAGCCCCCGTCCCACAGACAGAACGCCTGCGCTGCGAACCAGTCGAGGCAGTTGATGGCCCGGCTCTCGTTCTCGATCTCGACGAGGCCCGCGGCCGAGGTCCACGTCTGGTAGGTCGCATCGCACGAGAGCGCCGTCGTCCACGCGGCCTCCGTCGTCGGCAGGCCCGCCGTCCACGCCGCGTCCCACCCCGGCTCGAAGCCGCCCGCGACGCCGCTGTTCGACAGGCCCATCCCGCCGTTCAGGTGGGTGTGACGCCCCGCCCCCGCCGTCGGCCTCCACCCCGCCTCGACCGCGGCCACGAACTGCCGGAACCGACCGACCGTGATCTCGTACCGGTCGAGCCGGAAGTCGGACACCGTCGCGGGGAACGCCATGTCCGTGTAGGTCACGGCGTCGTAGCTCCGGTCGAACGTGCCCCCGACCACCCGCGGGCTCTCGCAGCAATCGCCGGTGCCCAGAGGGCCGCAGTCCGAACGGCCCGGTCCCGGCGTCGCACAGCTCGGCGGAACCGGTGGCGCGATGCCGCCGTCGACCAGGCCCGCGTCAGCCGAGCCCCCGTCCTCAGGACCCGCATCGACCGGGCCTCCGTCCCCAGGCCCCGCGTCGCGGCCCCCGACCGCGGCGTCCGCGGAGCCCGACCCGGGCTCGTCGACGCAGCCCTCCCCCGGCACGCACACCTGCCCCGCGCCGCACGCCCCGTCCCGCGCGGTCTCGAGGCACACCCCCTCGACGCAGCCGGGCGCGACGCACGCCGTCTCGCTCGCGCACTCGGCGTCCGTCCGGCATTCGGCCGCGGGACATGCGTCCGGATCGAGTGACGAGCAGCCGGGGTCGACGCAGGCGCCCCCGAGGCACTCCGTGTCGGTCACGCTCCCGGTCCCCGGACACATCACGCCGCGGCAGTCGCGGGTCAGCACGACCGGCAGGATCATCGATCCCTCGAGCCGGAGCGCCACCCTCCGCGTCAGTACCGCAGCGTTCCCGCGGAGCAGACGCACCCGCACCTGATGGCGCCCCTGCGACAGGCCCCGGAATTCCGCCGCGCGCGCACCCCGCCGGAACTCGTCGTCCGCGATGGACGGCCGCACCGCCCCCGGCGTTCCGTCGAGCTCGACGTCGACGAGGTCGAAC
>CAIKNO010000678.1 GCA_903828805.1 uncultured Sandaracinus sp.
ATGGCGTCGAACGCCTGGCCATGGTCCCCCCGACGCTCGTAAGCGCGTGCCAACGACTCCAGCGCTCGCGCGTTCTCGGGTTGGATCGAAAGGACGTTCAGGAACGCGTCGACCGCGCGGTCGAGGTCGTTGAGTTCGACCGCATACACTTCCCCGATCCCGAGGAATATCGCCTGCTTCTCGCTTCGATCAGGCGTGGCCGACACATGTCGCTCGAACGTGTGGATCAGGAGATCCCAGCGCTGGGCGCTCCGATAGATCCTTTCGAGGGCCCGCAGAGCAGCATCGTTGCCAGGGTCGATCTCGAGGACGGCTTCGAGGCGCTCCGCCGCCTTCTCCGGCTTGACGAACTCCTCCTCCCACATCGACGCGACGCGGAGAAGGACCTGAATTCGCTCCTTCTCTGTCCGCAGGAACTCGTACTGTTGCTCCAGCACCTGGACCAGGTCAGTCCAGCGCTCTGCGCGGGCGTAGAGCCTCTCGAGGCCCTTCAGCGCGCGAAGGTTCCCGCTGTCCGCCGCGAGCACTTGGCGGTAGGTCTCCACCGCCTGCTCGACGTTCCCCAGTCGATCCTCGTAGGTCTCCGCGATTTCGAGCTTCGACTCCACGACGCGGGCGACGTCGTCCGTGGCGCCCGCCTTGCGGCGCTGGATGTCGAGCAGGGCCTCCCATTCGCCCGCGCCCCGGTAGACTCGCTCCAGCGCCTCGAGCGCGCCGATGTGATCCGGACTCGCCTCCAGCGCCTGCTGGTAGTAGCCGCGGGCCTGCTCCGGAATTCCGAGGTGGCTCTCGCAAAGCTCGCCCATCTGGACGAACGTATCCGCCTTGACCAGCGGGTCGTTGGTCAGGCCGACGATGGCCCCGAGCGACTGGGCGAGTTGCTGCCACTGCTGGGTACCGCGGTAGAGCTCTCCCAACTGCTGCAACGCCGGCACGTTGTTCGGGTCGAGCTTCTGAATCTGCTGGTAGTACGGAATCGCGTACTCGGGATGTCCGAGTTCGCCGGCGTACCACTTCGCGCACCTCAAGCAGAGCGCGACCTTGACGCCGGTCTCGGTCGCCTGCTGGAGCGCGGCGTTCGCCGCGTTGACGAGCTCGCTCCACCGACGGGTCTCACCTGCGATCTTTTCGAGCGCGTCGGCCGTCCGTCGGTCCTCGTAGTCGTCCTCCCACGCGATCAGCAGCGTGTCGAAGGCATCCGCCTTGTTGCCGAGCTTCGTGTCCTGGACCTCGGCGATCCGACGAAGAAGCCCGACCCGTTCGGCGGAACTCTCGGCGGTCTCGGTCCGAGTGATGAAGACCTCGACCAAGTTCTCCCAGCGCCCGGCCGCCCGGTGCAACTCGTCGAGGCGCTCGAACGCGAGGGCGTGACGCGGATCGAGTCCCAGAACTCGCTCGAACGCGCTGGTCCCGCGGTCGGGCTCCCCCTGCTTGGAGGACCACACCTCCGCGATGTCGAGCAGCCCCGCGACCTTGTCTTCGACGCCGTCGAAAGCCTCGACCCTGCGCTCCATCACCTGCACGACGTCGACCCAAGAACCGTCCGCCGAGTGAATGGCCTGGAGCGCGTCCATGGCGAGGAAGTTCGACGGGTTGACGTCGAGCGCCTTTCG
>CAIKNO010000679.1 GCA_903828805.1 uncultured Sandaracinus sp.
CTCACCAGCGCTGGCGGAGGCGCAGCGCACGCACGTCGTGCGACCCGGACAGAGCCTGGCGCGGATCGCTCGTCGGTACGACGTGAGGGTGTCGGACCTCGCGGCGGCGAATCGCCTCGGGCCGGAGCGGCAGGTGCGACCCGGTCAGGAGCTGAGGATTCCCGACGAAGGCGTCGCCTACGTCCACTCGGGTCAGACCTTGAGCGAGATCGCGCACGAGGCGGGGTGCAGCATCGCCGAGCTCGCGAGGGTGAACCGGGTTCGAGAGGGGCAGCAGTTGCGGGTCGGTCAGCGGCTGATCCTTCCGGGCCACGAGGCCCAGCAGGAAGCCGAATCGGCCGCGTCCCGATGGGGCAGACCGCGTCGGCCCGGCGTCGCCACGCTCCAGCGCACCCCGTCGACGGCCCGTACGCGGGTCCGGCTGACGGACGCGCGGGGCCGGGTGACGCGCACGGCGGTTCGACGGCTCGAGGCGTTCATGCGCCCGCGGGGCGCCGCGCGGCGCGAGCGCTTCCCCAGTCCCCCGACGCGGCTGCTCGAGCTGCTGGCGCGCGTCTCCGATCACTTCGGCGGCAGGGTCATCCACATCGTGTCCGGCGTCCGGGAAGCGCGGGGCAATACGCGCGAGACGAGCCAGCACGTCGCCGGCCACGCGCTCGACATCCACATCGACGGGGTGCCCAACACCGTGCTGCGGGACTTCTTGAGGACGCTGGACCGGGTCGGCGTCGGGTTCTATCCGCGCACGTCGTTCGTGCACTTCGACGTGCGAGATCGGCAGACGTACTGGGTCGACTGGTCACGGCCGGGAGAGGCCCCTCGCTATCAACGGCGAGGCGAGGCCGCCCCGTCGGATGCGACGGCCGACGAGGCCTCGCGCACGGGCGAAGGCGGCGACGACGTCGGCGAAGAGGGGGAGAGCGAGGGCGGGTGAGTCCGGCGCGGGGCCGACCCGAGGCCTCAACGAGAAGGCACCGGAACTCCCTCGTCTGGACACGGCACCGCGTGCGACGCGCCGACCTCGCAGAACCCTCCGACGCAGAGGGTGATCACACCGCACGTCCGGCCCCCGTTGCATGCCGGGGTGTCTGCGCAAGGCCGCGCGCCGGACGCAGGAGGAGCCTGCAACTGCCGGGGGCAACCCGACGACATCGCCCCGAGCGCGAGCGTGATCAGCGCCGCGCGAACCAGGGAGCCGGGATGTCGGGTCGGGGACGGCACGGGGAGAGCATGGCCCGAGACGACGGCGGCGCCCAGACCCCGTTCAGAGGATGCCGTAGTCGTTCAGGCGTCGATAGAACGTCCGCCGGGGCATCCCGAGCTGGGCCGCCGCCTTGACCCGGTTCCAGCCCGTCGCCTCGAGCGCGACCAGGATCTTCGCCCGCTCCTGGGCCTTCCATGCATCGACGTTCGTCGCGAGCGCGCCCGGGTCGGTCCGCCCGTCCGGCCCAGCCGCGCGTTCGTGCGGGTCCTCCTCGCCGTCGTGGCCCGCACCGCGCATGCCGAGCCCCTCGTCCCGGGCGCCGACGGCACGCGGCGCGGACCCGGCGGGTGTCGACGTTCCCGCGACGCCGTCGCCTCGGCGCCCGGCCGGTTCGGCGTCGTGGGGCATCGCGTCGTCGGGCTCCCCGAGGAGGGTGAGATCCCCCTCGGCGATCAGCGTCCCCTCGACCATCACCGACGCGTTCATCAGCACGTGCTCGAGCTGGCGAACGTTCCCCGGGAACGGATACCGGACCAGACGAAGCAACGCGTCCCGGGTCAACCGGAGCGGGGCACCGCCGCGCGCCTCGGCGTGTCGCGCGAGGATGTGTCGCACCAGGAGCGGGATGTCCTCGGGCCGCTCGCGGAGCGGGGGCAGCCGGAGCTCCACCACCGCGAGGCGGTAGAACAAGTCCTCGCGGAAGAGGCCCTGCTTCACGAGTTCTCGAAGAGACTTGTTCGACGCACACACGACGCGGACGTCGACGTCGATCTCCGCCTCGGCGCCAACCGGGCGGACCTTCCCGTCCTGCAGCACCCGGAGCAACTCGACCTGCATCTTGGCGGGCATGTCGCCCACCTCGTCGAGGAAGAGCGTGCCCCCGTTCGCCTGCGCGAAGACGCCGACCCGGTCCCGGTCGGCGCCCGTGAACGCGCCCCGGACATGACCGAAGAGCTCGCTCTCGAGCAGGGTCTCGGGGACGGCGCCGCAATGGAGCGCCACGAACGGTTTGCGGCCGCGCACGCCCCCCTGATGGATGGCGCGTGCGAACAGTTCCTTGCCCGTTCCGCTCTCCCCCAGGATCACGACGGACACGGACGCGTCCCGCACCCGATCGACGATGGACAGCACACGCCGGATGGCCTCGCTGCTCCCGACGATGCCGCTCCGGTCCCCCGCGCGATGCAGGTCCTCGCGCGCCTTGCCGAGCTCGCGCCGCGCGTCGTCGAGCTCGGCGGTCCGCGCATCGAGCAAACGCTCGATCTCGTCCCGCGCTTGCTCGAGGTCGCGGTTGGCCGCCTCGAGCTCGAGGCGCCGCTGCTCGCTCTCCGTCATGACCCGCGCGTTCGCGAGGGCGATGGCCGCCTGGTCCGCGAACGCGAGGAGGAGCTCGACATCCGCCTCGCCGAAGCGGCCGCGCCGGACCCGGTGCTCGACGTAGAGCACGCCGAGGATGCCGGTGCGGTCCCGGATCGGGATGCACGCGACCGACTGGAGCATGAGGTTGTGGACCGACACGTACTCCGACAAGCGCCCGTCGGCGCGGGCGTCGGTGGTGACGATCGGCTCCCCGTCGATGAGCACGGCCTCCGCGATCGACTGGCTGAACGCCACGTGAGGATCATCGGGGCTGCGGGCGTCCCGGACGGCCGCGGGGACGAGCTTCCCGTCGTGGCCGACGCGCAGGACGAAGCCCCGCTCCGCGCCGCTGAGTTCGACGGCGCTGTCGGTGATGCGCTCGAGCAGTCGCTCGAGGACGTGCTCACCGGCCAGGCGTTTGGTGATCTCCAGCAGTCGCGCCCACCGCCCGTCCGGAACCGGCAGGTCGAAGGTCGCCTGTCGCTCGGCGGCGGCGGTCGGCGACGAGGGCCGTGGCTCCGCCCCCGAGGCGCGCGCCCGGACGGCCTGACGCACGGGGTGCAGCCAGAACGACGTGCGGGCCTCACGCGGCAAGGCGGTGGCCATCTCCTCGAGGGTCTCGAGCGCGCGCTCGGTCGCACGGCGGGCGTGCAACTCCGCGCCCCGAAGCGCCTCGAGCACGGCCGCCACCCCGTCGATTCGCCATGCCAGTTCTCGCCCGTCCGCGCCGCGCGCGGTGTCGCGCAAGGCGCCGACCTCCGAGAGCGCCCCCTCCACGTCGCCGGTCGCCCCGCGGGCCCAGGCGAGCAGCAGCCGCAGACCCGCCCGCGCAGAGGTCTCGTCAGCGACGGTCGCGGAGCCGAGCGCCCGCCGCGCGTCGGCGAGGAACCGGGCCGCCGCCGACAGGTCGGAGGGCCCGTCGCGCCACAAGAACGCCTCGGCGATGTCGAGCCGGACCGCGCAGGCCGCGTCGGGTCGGCCGCCGCGCTCGAGCCGCCCGATCGCGTCGAGCGCGCGCGCGAGGCCTCGATCGAAGTCTCCCCCGTGGCAGTCGAGACCCGCGAGCACGGCCAGCGCGTGACCCACCGCCAGCTCGTCGCCGCGGAGGTCGGCCCTCACCAGCACCGACTCCGCCTCGTCGCGCGCGCGCGCGCCCTGCCCGAGCCACCGGAGCAAGGCCGCTTCGCCGGCGGCGTCGTCGGCCTCGACCCGGGGACCGCCGAAGGCTGCGATCCGATCGAGCACCGCGTCGGGCAACCCCTCGATCCGGGGACGCCCGCTCACGTCCACTCACCGCGGTTCGTCGTCATCGTTCGACACGCGCTCACCGAGCGCCCGGAGGTAATCCTTCATGCCCGTGGGCGAAGGCGTGTGGGTCGATTTCTTCTTGGCGACTGACAGCAACAGGACCGGAGCGGCCGACTCGTCGGCATCGTCGAGCGAGAGGATGTCCGACGGACTCGGGTCCGACCCCGCCGAGGCAGCCCGATCCACCGCGGCGCGGGCCGCGGCCAATCCCGTGGCGAGCAGCGACGAGATCTCTCCTTCCCGGACGGCGGGGAGCGGATCGGGGAACGTCGTGAGCGGGATCGCGCCGCTGCTGGGCTCCGGCGGCAGCGAGAGCAACTGAAGGTCCTCCAGGAGGCCCTCTTCGTCGAGGACGTGGGCCTCCTCAGTGGCCGGTTCGCCCCCCGGGGGAGGACGATCCGAGGCGACCAGGGCGAGCGCCTCTTCGAGCACCCTCTCGGTCGGGATGATCTGCGAGACGTGTCGCGCGATCGCCCGCGAGCCCACGAGCATCGCGTGGCGCTGGGCCAGCTCCTCGAGCTTCCACGCGATGTGGGCCGTGCTGGGCGTGCGCCGCGCGCGGTCTCGATGCAGCGCACCGAGCACGATCTGCTCGAGATCGGAGGGGTACCCATCGACCCGCGTCGAGGGCGGCGGCGCGTCTTCCTCGACCACCTGGGTCATGACCTGCACGTCGCTGCCTCGGAAGAGCCGGGCGCCGGTCGTCAGCTCGTAGAGGATGACGCCCATCGCGAACACGTCGGCCCGCTTGTCCAGCGGCCGCGCCCTCACCTGCTCGGGGGCCATGTACGAGAACGTGCCGCGGACGGCGCCCACCTCGGTGTCCTTCCGGGCGTTCGTCTGCGCCACCCCGAAGTCCATGAGCTTCACGACGCCTTCTCGCGTCACCATCAGGTTCTGGGGCGTGACGTCCCGGTGCACGATCCGCAGGGCACGCTGCGCGCGGTCCGTGCGCTCGTGGGCATGGTGCAGCGCTTCGCACGCCTGCATCGCGATGCCGATGGCGACCGGCAACGGCATCGGCGCGCCGACCTTCGCGCCCTGCGTCCACACGTCGGCGAGGGTCCACCCGTCGACGTGCTCCATCGCGATGTACCAGTAGTCGTCGTCGTGGCCGAGCTCGTAGACCTGCGGAATGTTCGGGTGAGAGAGGGCCGCCAGCAGACGTGCCTCGTCCTGGAACATCCTCAGCTGGCGTGGGTGCTCCGCGAGGTGCCGGAAGAGCCGCTTGATGACGACGTCCCGGAAGAATCCATCCGCGCCCCACTGACGGGCGAGAAAGATCTCCGCCATGCCACCGGCGGCGATCTTCCTCACGAGCTCGTAGCGGCCGAGGCGGGGGGCTGACATCGAAGGGCCGAGGATGCCCGACATCCGGGCGTCTGGATACGTATACTCCGAACCCGAGGTCGGGATGAAGCGGCACGCCGAGAGGTTGGTGGTGATGGCCATGTTCGCCGCCCTCGCGGGCTGCGCGACGTCGAGCACACCGGAAACGTGGGGCGCGCCCTGCAGCGCCACGACACCCTGCCCCGGAGGACTCGCCTGCATCACCGCCGCCACGTTTCCAGGGGGCTACTGCGCGCTGGAGTGCCCCTCGGGGAGCTGCGCCGCGGGCGCCGTCTGCGACTCGAGTTCGTCGCCGCCCCTGTGCTTGCGTGCGTGCTCGACCGCAGCGGAATGCCGCAGCGGCTACCAGTGCTGGCAGGGGGCGTGCCGACCGGGCTGCGACGTCGCCCCCTCGTCGTGCGGTGAAGGGGCCGTCTGTGAGGGCGCGCAGTGCCGGGCCGCCGAGTGCGCGGACGACACGGCCTGCCCGGCCGGTGAGCGCTGCGAGGGCCGGCTCTGCGTCGAGGGCGCACGGCCTCCCGACGCCGGGCCTGCCGGCGGACCTCCGGGAACACCCTGCACCGCGGATGCGGAGTGCGCGGACGGTCTCTGCCTGCCGGCGACGCGAGGCGGTGTCTGCAGTGTTCCGTGCACGCGACAGGACGACTGCTTCGCCGCGGTCGACTTCGAGGCCGCCTGCGCGCCCGTCCCACGGGAAGGCGTGCTTCGGACCGCCTGCATCCCGGACGACGGCAGCGGCGCGGGCCCCGCGGTCGCGTGCGCGTCGGATGGCGATTGCGGGAGCGCGACGTGCGTCGCGGGACAGTGCACCGAGGCGTGCGCGACGGACGGGGACTGCTTCCCGGGGCAGATGTGCCGCAGCCTGGCGTGGGGCGCGGGGACGTTCACTGGATGCGGATACGCGGACGGCGCGGGCACCCAGGAGGTCGACCTGGGTTCGTTCGACGTGGCGGCCGGGGGGCTGACTCCGTCGCTGGAGATCGCGACCCCGAGCGACACCGTGAGCCTGATGCTCCGGGCCCGCACCGTCTCGGGTGACTCGCTGCCGCTCATGTTCTACGAGCTCACCGAGCCGGACGGAACCGTGACGTTCTCGCTCGAAGAGCTCTACGCCCTGCGCGACCCTCCGATCCGGTGGATCCCCCAGGACACCGAGGAGGCGACCGCGCTGCTCGACCCGAACAGCACGCCCGACCGGGTCCGGTTCCAGCCGGGGCTCCATTCGTTCCGCGTCGGGACGTTCTCCGAGAGCTCGATGGACGCGCGCCGCGCGCGGGTGCAGGTGACCGCGCTGGTGAAGCGGGTGCCGGGAGGTGGGGTGAGCGCAGGCACGCTCGACCTGCACGTCTTCCTGGTCGGCGTCGGTGTGTCCGCGGCCGAGGCCCCACGGAACGCTCGGCTCACGGCGACCCTGTCACGATTCGGGACCCTCCTCGGGGCCGCGGGCATCCGCGTGGGCGACGTCGCGTTCACCGAGGTCACCGGCGCCGACGCGACGCGGTACCAGGTCGTCAACGGCGTGTCGGGACCCGACAGCGAGCTCGCGGGCCTCTTCCGGCTCAGCGCGACCGCACCGACGGGCGCCCTGTGCCTGTTCTTCGTGCGGTCGCTCGAAGGGGGCGCTGCGGGGTTCAGCCTCCTCGGCGTGGCCGGCGGCATCCCCGGACCGTCCGGGCTCACGGGCACGTCGCACAGCGGGGTGGTGCTGGCGTTCGACCCCGGGGTCGTCGGTCCCGACGGCACGATTCCCGGCACGGTGCTGGCCCACGAATCCGGCCATTTCCTGGGGCTTTTTCACACGACCGAGCAGGCTCCGCCCTGCGCTGCCGGCGCTCCCCCCGTCGACTGTGCGCCGTTCGGCGCGACCGACGTCGTCGCTGACACGACCTACGGCGACACCACGAACCTGATGCACTGGGCGCTTCAGGAGGGGGGCGCCAACAGCCGCATCAGCACCGGGCAAGCCTTCGTCTTGCTCCGCAACCCCCTCGTGCGGTGAGGCCATGAGCGAGACCCTCGGAGAACTGCAGGCGGGCCCGACCCGCACCCTCGAAGGGCGGGTCGTCCTCGTCACCGGCGCCGGTCACGGCATCGGCCGCGAGGTCGCGCTGCTCTGCGCCATGGAGGGCGCGCGCGTGCTCGCGTGCGACGTGGGCTGCGACGCAGAAGGAGAAGGCGCGTCGCCGGACGCCTCGGAGGACGTCGCGCGGGCGCTCCGGGGCCTCGGCGCCGAGGCGCTCGCGGACGCGCGCGACGTGTCCGCTCCGGGTGCCGCCGCGGGGCTCGTCGAGCGGGCGCTCGCCACGTGGGGACGCCTCGACGCGGTCGTGTCGTGCGCGGGCTTCGCGGCCGAACGCTCGGTGCTCAAGAGCGACGACGCGTGGCTGGACCGCGTGATCTCGGTGCACCTCGGCGCCGCCTTCGCGCTCGTGCGCGCGGCGGGCCAGGCGATGGTCGATCAGAAGCAGGGCGGCGCGATCGTCCTCATGACCGGGCCGTCGGCGTTCTTCGGCGCCCGCGGACAGGCCGCGATCGGGGCGGCGTCGGCGGGGCTCGTCGCGCTGACGCGCTCCGCCGCCCTCGAGCTGCGCAAGCACGGGATCCGCGTCAACGCGGTCGCGCCCACGGCGCGCACCCGGCAGACGGCCGGGCTCCCCACGTTTCAAGGAATCCACGAGGATTCGATGAGCCCCGCCCACGTCGCGCCCGTGGCGGTCTTCCTCGCCGGCCCCCTCGCGAGCGACGTGCATGGGGAGGTGGTCGGCGCGGCCGGCGCGCGCACCTACGCCATCCGTGCCCGCGAGACGACCGGCGCGTTCGGGGACGGCAAGCCGCCCTCGATCGCCGCCGTGCGCGACGCGTGGCGAGACATCACCCGGGCCTGAGTCGACACGGCCCCGCCCGGCCATGGCCTCCCCCGACCATGGCCTCGGCCCGCTGCGGACCCCGCGCGTGCCTGGATGTAGACACTGGCATCCGCGTTGCTATCCTGCACAGCGAGTGTCACGCATGGTCAGGGAGCCATCGCTCCTGTCCCTGACCTTTCACGTCGGGATGACCCGCGGGAAGGGAGCCTGCAGATGCTGCCTCCGTACATCATCGAGCAGATCCGGAAGAGGGAAGAGGACGAGGCGCGGCGCGTGCCCGTCATCCACCTGCCGCTCCCCGAGCCCGCGAGGCGCCCGCGGGAAGCGCCCCGCGACATCGCGCTCGACGAGGAAGCCGACCGGGGCGTGGTCGTCATCGATCTGGTCTGAACCCTTCCGCACCGCGCCCCTTCGGGCCGCACGGCGCCGACGCGCGCCGGCACCCGTCGGTGTACCCTCCGAACGTTGAGCCGTCGTCTTACCGTGCATCGACATCTTCCCGGCTGGGGCCTCCTCCTCGCGCTGTTCGCCCTCGCGGGCGCTCGGAGCGTCGAGGCTCAGGCCGCCGAGGACTTCGACGTCACGCACGAGGGATGGAACTCCTTGACCCGGTTCGTCGCGCTCGCGAGGGCGCAGCACGTCCCGTTCGACGTGGTCCAGCGCCTCGACGTCGGGACCCTCAACCCGGAGGATGCGCTCATCCTGATCGGGCCCTCCGAGGCCCTGCCGTCGTCCGAGCTGACGGCGTTCCTGCGCGCGGGCGGCCGCATCGCGCTCGCCGACGACTTCGGCCACGGAGACTCGCTGCTGCAGACGTTCCGCATCGGGCGCGGAGCGCCCAACCGGAGCGCCGCCCTGTCCCTCCGGGGCAACGAGGAGCTGCTGATCGCGCGTCCGATCACGGGGCACCCGCTCACCCGAGGCGTGACGGCGCTCCTGACCAACCATCCGCAGGTCGTCTACCACGCGGAGCTGGAGCCCATCTTCGCGTTCGGGGAGCACGACGCGGTCGTGCTCGCAGGCGCGGTGAACGCCGGACGTCTGGTCGCGATCGGCGACCCGAGCATCTTCATCGACAACATGCTCGAGCTCGCAGGCAATCGCCGCTTCGTCGAGAACCTGTTCCACTACCTCGGGAGCGCGGCCGGGGGGCGCATCCTGCTCGTGCCGCCGAGCGGCACCGTCGTCGGTCGCTTCGGCGAGCCGGGCGCGGACCGTCCGCTCCACGACGTCCGGGTCCTGCTCGAGCGGATCGCCGAGGCGGACCTGCCCCCGAACGCCCTCCGTGTCGGAGCGGCCTCGCTCGCAGGACTCCTCTTGTTCCTCGCCGCGGGGCTCTTGCCGAGGGCGTCGCCGTACGCCCGCGACGCGCTGTTCGGGCGGCCCGGGCTCGAGGGGGGATTCGCGGGGCGCGTGGCGTGGTTCGCGAAGCGGCCGGGGAACCTCGCCGAGCCGATGGTGGTCTACCAGCAGGAGCTCGAGCTCGAGCTCGGGCGCATCCTCGGCTTGCCGAGGAGAGCAAGGATCGACGACGTGACGACACGGATGAAAGCCCACCACATGCCCGCCGAGGACGTCTCGCGCGCGACGTCGCTCTGGCGCGAGCTCGAGAGCGTCCGGGAAGAGATGGAGCGCGGCAGCACCGGCGATGCGCTGCCCGAGGCCCGCTTCCGACGGCTCGTCGAGGGCGGAGATGCGCTGCTCGCGTCGCTGCGGAGCCCGCGATGAGCGAGCCGCTCGACGCCCACGTGCTCGCCGCCGTGGCGGAGCGCGCGCACGGCGTGGTCGACGAGGTCCAGCGGGTCTACGTCGGGCCGCGGCACGTCCCGGAGCTCTTGCTCATCACCCTCCTCGCGCGCGGTCACGTGCTGCTCGAGGGCGTGCCGGGCGTGGCAAAGACCACCCTGTGCAAGGCCTTCGCCTCCACCCTCGGGAGCCACTTCAAGCGCATCCAGTTCACCCCGGATCTGCTCCCGGCCGACATCACGGGCACGTACGTGTTCTCGCCGCGGGAGGGAACCTTCCAGCTGCGGGAAGGGCCGATCTTCACGAACGTCCTGCTCGGTGACGAGATCAACCGCGCGCCAGCCAAGACGCAGAGCGCGCTGCTCGAAGCGATGCAGGAGCATCAGACGACGATCGAGGGCGACACCCGACCGCTGCCCTCCCCGTTCATCGTCCTGGCGACGCAGAATCCGGTCGAGCAGGCGGGCACCTATCCGTTGCCCGAGGCGCAGATCGATCGCTTCCTGATGCGCCTGGTCATCGGGTATCCGAGCCCACGGGACGAGCGCGGCATCCTGAGGCGCTTCCTCGAAGGCAGCCCCACCGCGCGCGCCGTCATCGGGCCCCAGGAGATCCTCGAGATGCAGCGGCTCGTCGGGCTGGTCCACGTCGAGGACGAGGTGCTCGACTACGTCGTCCGGCTCGCCGGCTCCACGCGTCAGCAGGCGCGCGTGTTCCTGGGCGCCTCTCCGCGCGCGTCCCTCGCCCTCGTGCAGGCCGCGCGCGCGCGCGCTCACGCAGGGCCGTGGGTTCGTCATCCCCGACGATGTGAAGGCCCTCGCGGTGCCCGTCCTGGCCCACCGACTCGTGCTCACGCCCGAAGCCGAGATGGAGGGAACGCAACGCGAGCACCTCGTGTCCAAGGCGCTCGAGCAGACACCGCATCGCCCGGCCTGAGCGATGCTGCCGATCCCCACGCGCGCCGCGGTGCTCGGCTTCTTCTCGGTCCTCGCGTGCCTGCTGATCGGCGCGGTGAGCGCGTCCCTTCCGGCCACCACGCTGGGCGCGGCGGGGGCCATCGGGCTCGCGTCGGCCCTCGCGGCGACGATGCCGCTGGCACGACGCGCGCGTCGACAGCGGCTCGAGTTCGCGTGGTGGCTGGCACAAGGAGATCCGGGCGCCGGCGGCGGCGCCGCGGTCCCGGGGACCCCGTTCGAGGTGCGATGCTTCCTCCGGCATCGCGGGCAGGACACCCTGCGCGTGTCGGGGCTGGACGCGGTCGTGCCCGGATCGGCGACCCGGGTCGATCTCGACGAGCCGGATGGCCTGGTGCTCGCGCCCTCCACCCGGACCGACTTCACGTTTCGGTTCGTGGCCCCCGCCGTCGGTCGGGTCGTGCTCCACGGCCTCTCCATGATGATGCAGGGACCGCTCGGGCTCTTCGAAGTGCCGCTGTACTTCCCGAATCCGCTCGTCATCAAGGTGCTGCCGCAGTCCGCCGCCCGACACCCGACGCAGGCCCGCGCCATCCCCGGGCTTCCGGTCGAGCGGAGCGGCCGCAGCCTTCTCGCGCCCCGGGGCGGAGGCACCGAACTGCGCGAGCTGCGCGAGATGCGGCCCGGCGACCCGTTCAAGTCGATCGCGTGGAAGCCGAGCGCGAAGCGAGGAAAGCTGCTGGTGCGGGAGGTGGAGGAGGAACTGCAGGAGACGAGGGTCGTCGTGCTCGACGTCAGCGGTACCATGCGTGGCGGCGAGCCGGGCCATCGCAAGCTCGACCACGCGATCGAGGCCGTGGCCGCCGAGGCGCGCCGGACGCTCGCGGGCGGAGATCGCTTCGGCGTCGTCACCGTCGATGGCAGGGTGCTCGCCCATGTGTCCCCACGCGATGGCGGAGCGCACGTGCTGCGCGTGTTCGACGCCCTGCTCGCCGCGACCGAGGTCGTGGACGAGGACCTCACCGACGTCGACGAAGACGAGGTCGTCGCCGTCGTCGGGCGCTACGTGCGCCAGCAGGACGGACTCGACTTCTCGACCGGCACCACGTGGAACGTGCCGCCCCTGGTGCGGCACGTGGAACGCGCGCTCGCCTCCGAGGACGGCAAGGCCGGGCCGGCCGCGGCCACGGGCCCTTCCGGCGTGATGCTCCGCAGGTTCTGCCAGGTGCGCGGGATTCCCCTTCCCTACCGACCCGATCCGAGGCAGGGGGCGAAGGGTCCCGCCATCGCGGCCGCGCTCCGTGGGCTCGCGACGAACGGACTCGGTCCCATGACGATCACCTGCATCACCGATCTCGATGGCCTCGGTCCCCCTGAAGGGCTCCTCGGCGCGCTCAAGTGGCTGCGCCTCCGGGGGCACGTCGTCTCGTTCGTCGTGCACGACGGGACGACGTTCGGGAAGCCGCCGGGCTCGCCGCTCGAGCGACAGCTCGCCGACGTGTACGGGCGGGGAGAGCGGCGACGCGTCGACGAGTTCCGCGCCCTGCTCGCGCCCCTGTCGATCGGGCTGCGCGTCGCGACCGCCTCGGAGGCCCCCGCGGGCCTGCTCCGCGCCCGGACGCGCCCGACCCAGGCCCCCTCGGTGGGCGAATGAGCACCGCCTCCGAAGGGCCTGGGTCCGCCGTGGAGATCGGCCCCGCGTGGGAAGATCCGCGCAAGGCGCTGGCGCGCCACGGGCTCGCGCCCAAGCGCTCGTTCAGCCAGAATTTCCTGGTCTCTCGCCACGTGGTCGAGGGGATCGCGAGGGCGGTGGCGCCAGCGGCCGGCGAGACGGTCGTCGAGCTCGGACCGGGCCTCGGGACGCTGACGGCGGCGCTCCTGCGCGCGGGGGCGAAGGTGCTCGCGTTCGAGCGCGACCGCGACATGATCGCGGTGCTCCGCGCCGACCTCGGCGCCTACCCTCACCTCGAGGTCCGGGAAGGGGACGCCGCGACGGTCGCACTCGGCGAGCTGGCGACGGAAGGGCGCATCGCCCTCGCCGGGAACCTCCCTTATGCGGTCACGGGCGGCATCCTGCGGAACCTGTGCGACCAGGCCGAGCACGTCTCTCGCGCGGTGGTGATGGTCCAGAAGGAAGTCCGCGACCGGCTCCTCGCCGCGCCGGGGACGGCCGAGTACGGGGCGCTGACGGTGTTCATCCAGGCACGCTTCGACGTGCGGTCCGTCCTCCGCGTGCCCGCGGGTTCGTTCCACCCTCCCCCGAAGGTCGAGAGCGCGGTCGTCTGCCTCGCCCCGCACGCAGTCCCCCGCGCCGACGAGACCGAAGCGTTCCGGCAGGTCGTCCGCGGCGCGTTCCAGGCGCGCCGGAAGACGCTGCGGAACGCCCTCGTGCAGGTCTTCGGAGCGGCGCACGCGACCGCTTCGCTCGACGCTGCGGGCATCGACGGTGCGCGGCGCGGTGAGACCCTCAGCGTCGAGGAATTCTCTCGGCTCGCCCTCGCCGCCGAGCGTCCGACCGGGACCTGACCCCGCGCGGCGGCGGCCGGTGGCCAGCGTCCCGCACACCGCGGGGCCTCGACGCGCATCGGTCGGACCGCGGGTCTTGACGTCGACCGTCCGCGCGCATACACGCCGGGACGCGCGGCGTTGCGCGCGCACCAACCGGAGTGAGAGATGGCCGATCCGCGCACGAAGCTGGAGTCACTGTTCGATGCCGACCGCGTCCTGAGGGCCGCCGAGGACGCGTTCCTCGACTCCGCCGACGAGAAGGTGCTGGCGCGCACGATCTCCGCGGCCGTCAAGGACGCCCTCACCGGCAACGAGGACGGGGAGCAGGAGATGCGCCTCGTTCGCCTCGCGGACCTCGCGGCCCAGGTCCCCTGTCTCGAGACCATCGAGGCCCTCCTCAAGATCCTCGACCACCACGAGCCCGCGGTCCGCAGCGAAGCCGGCGAATGCCTGCTCGACGTCGCGTACGAGCGCTTCAAGGAGGTCGCCGTCGCCATCGAAGGCCTCCTCGACCGGCGGCACGACGGGGAGTCGATGGAGGAGATTCCCTTCATTCTCGCGGAGATCCGCGATCCCGATCCGCTCCCGCTGCTCGTCCGGTTCCTCGCGCATCCGCGCGCGGAGGTCGTCGCTGCAGCCATCGAAGCGGTCACCGGCTACGGAGACGGCTCGGTCATCCGGCACCTCGAGAAGCTCACGGAGGACCCGCGCGAAGTCACGCTGCCCGACCTCGACGACGCCACCGCGACCGTCGGAGACCTCGCCGCGGATGCGATCGCCGAGCTCCAGGGCGATCCGCGCGACGACGAGTGAGCTGCGGGCGGCGGGGCGCAGGGGGAACATCGTGTCCCTGCGCCCTTCCGTTCGTGTGCCCGTCCGTGGGCGCTCCCGTTCGTGAGTTCTTCCGTTCGTGAGCCCAGTCGAGCGCGGGGCCGTGCGACCGCGGGGCCGTGCGACCGCGGGCCCGTGCGACCGCGGGCCCGTGCGACCGCGGGCCCGTGCGACCGCGGGCTCAGGCGCCCGGACAGCCGCGTCCGTCGGCCGACGGGACGACGACGTCCACGAGCGTCTCGCTGAGCCTCGTGACCCCGTCCCCCCGCAGGACGATGCGCATCCGGTAGACCTGGGGCTCCGAGGTCCGCTCGATGCGTTCGTTCGCGAGCTGGATCGAGAACGTGACCTGCGTTCCGGGGCGGACGGCACCGAACCTGTCCCCGAGCACGACGGCTCCGTCAGGGGGCGAGGCGGCCACGGCGACCACCCCCGTCACGAACGCGGTCGCGTCGAGCGCATCGCCCGGCACGTCCTCGGTGAGCGCGTCGACGTCGATCGGGACCTCCTCGACCAGCGTCCGCACCGCCTCGACGACGTCGGCCCCGAGGCTCTCGCCGCCGGCGCCGATGTCGAAGACGATGGGCGACCCGTCGACGCGCACGGCGCCCGTGTCTCTCGCCGCGCGCTGGAGGTGGTCGAACCCCTCCGAGCCGAAGCCCACCCGCGGTCCGCTGTAAAGACCCAGCACCTTGGCGCCGATGCCCCGCAACGCCACCGTCGTCTCTTCGTACGTCGCGTTGCGCCAGAGCAGCATCGGCCCGTACGCCTCGGCCCCGTCGGGGCCGTTGTGGAAAGGGGCATCCGTGAAGAGCAGGAAGATGCGGGAGCCGGCGGCACCGAAGCACGGATAGCCGACCGTGCCGTCCGGGCAGTTGCGCGGCGGCACGAGGCTCCCCGGGCCCCGGCCGACGGCCGAGGTGTAGAGCGCCTCGACGGCGGCCTCGGGCACGTCGCCCCCGGCTTGCAGGGCCAAGCGCTCGACCGCGCGCTGGACCGCGGCCCTCTCGTCGGTGCTCGACTGCTCGAGCCGGTAGACGTCGTCCCTCGGCACGCCGCCGCCGCCCTGCGAACCATAGGGGTCGAGGGGGTAGTCCGCGAACCGGCCGACGCTGAAGCGAACGGTCGGGATCTGCGCGGCGATCCCCGGCACGATCGTGTCGAGCAGCCGGTCCCGGATCTGTCCGATCTCGTCGCCCATCGAGCCGGTGACGTCCACGAGGAAGTAGACCTCCGCGCTCACGATCCGGCTGACGAACGACACCTGCACCGCGGTGGGCGGCGCCCGGGGAGGGACCTCCACGCAGAGGTCGGGCGGCGGCGGCCCTGCATCCACCGGGAGGGGCGCGTCGAGCGGCGCGTCGATGGACGCATCCTCCGATGCATCGAGGGCGGGTGGAGGCCCCGCGTCCATCGACGCGTCCGGGACTCCGAGCCCGGTCCTCGCACCACACGCGACGAGGCAGGGCAGCGCGAACGGAAGGAGCCAGGGGGTGTGCCACGGTGGGCGCGGCATGGTCATGGGAGCTCCGTGGAAGCACACCCTGCGCCATCCGCGCCCGGGATGACGATGAGGATGTCACGAACCTCCAGGCGCGTGCGACCGAACGCGCGGAACACGGCCCGGGCCGGGATCTCGCGCCGCTCGGACGAGGGCGGCAGCCCCTGCGCATCGAGCGAGACCTCGAAGCGGAGCCGGGTCAGAGGACGCACCCCGAAGAACGTGTTTCCCTCGATGCGCGTGACCCCCGACGCGGGCAGGGCCGAGCGGGCGCGCACCGACCGCACGACGTCTCGCGCGTCGAACGGGTCGCCGGCGCGGTCCTCGACGATGGCGTCGACGTCGAGCGGTACGTCGTCGGCCACGCGACGCACGGACTCGACGATGTCCGCTCCGACCCCGCTGCCCCGGGCACCGATGTCGAAGACGAGCGGGCGGCCGGACGCGTCCACCGAGCCCGTGTCGCGTCCGAGCGCCGCGAGGTGCTCGAACGGGGTCGGCCGACCCAGATCGGTCGCGCCGAGACCGATCACGAAGAGGTCCGCGGCCTCCACCGCCGCGGTCGTCGCCGCGTAGTCGTGGGGGCCTTCGAAGTCATAAGGGGCAACGGGCTCGACCCCGGGCGGCCCCTCGTGCATCGGCGCGTCCGTCACCACCATCAAGATCCGGAACGCGTCGGTGCGGAAGCACGGACCTCCCACGCCACCGCCGGGACATCCGAGCGAGCCGAGGATCCACGGTGACAACCCCTCGCCGGTGGCCACCTGATACACGCCCTCGATGGCGGCTTCGGGATCGTCGCGGTTGCCCCACACCGGCGTGGCGTCGAGGGCGCTCTCGATCCGCGCAGGGTCCGTCGTCAACGAGGCGCGCAGCGTGTACGGCCCGGTGTCATCGCCCGGAAACGCGTGCGGCTCGACCGGGAATTCCCCGAAGAGCGCCACCCCGAAAGCCGCCTCGGGGAAGATCGCCCGGATGCCCGGCACGACGAGGTCCCGCACGCGGTCCCGCACCTGCCCGATCTCGTCCTGCATGCTGGCCGACGCATCGATGAGGAACATCACGTCGACGACCCGGAGGCTCGCCGGCACCTCGAGCGGCAGCACGACGCCTGGCGTGTCCGACGGGACCACCACGCAGACGGGCGCGGCCGGCGGAGGCATGATGCCGCCGTCCTGCGGGGCGGCCGCATCGGGCCCTGAGTCCGGTGCGTCGAGGCCCGTCTTGGAACCGCATCCGCCGAGCCCGAGAGCGACGCACAGCCCGAGACCCGACAGGGACGCGCATCGAAGGGACCTTCGAGGTCCCGTCGCAGCAGCGCGCGCCTCGAGCGGCGGCGGCCCGGTCGGTGGCGACGCTCCTGGCCGGCCTGGACGCACCGTCACACCGGCCCGGGCGGGCATCCGGTGCCGTCGGCGCCGGGCACCACGATCTCGATCCGGCTGGCGCCGAGCCGGGTGCGCCCGTCCCCCCGGAACACGATCTCGAGCACGAAGCGCTGGGGACCGACCCCCGGCGCGACCGCATCGTTCCGGAGGCGGAGCTGGAACACGACGAGCGTGCCGGTCCGGACCCCGAGGAACCGGCCCGACGCGACGTCGATCCCGCGGATGGCCGACATCGGCTCCGCCCGGAGCGGCACCACGGCGTCGACGAAATCGCGCGGGTCGACCGCGTCCGTGCGATCGACGTCCACCAGCAACGTGTCCACGTCGAACTCGACCACGCTCGCGAGCGTGGTGATGCCCTCGATGACACTCTCGCTGAGGCGCTCGCCGCGCGGGCCGATGTCGAACACGAGGGGCATGTCCCCGGAGAGCGCGAGGGTGTCGGTCGCGACGCGACGCAGATCGCGCTCTCCGGCCTCGTCGGCCGGGCCGGAGTACAGGCCGATGACGCGAATCCGCGCTGCGGTCAGGGCCTCGAGGGCCTGCGCGTAGGTGTGCGGCGACGGCACGACGAGCGGACACGCGTCCCCCTCGGTGGTCGGATTCGTGCCCCCGGGACCGTTGTGAAACGGGGCGTCGCTGAAGAGCAGCACCACCGGGAGAGCATCGCTACGGAAGCATGGATAACCGATGCCGCCGGAGGGACAGCCGAAGCTCGGCGGCACGTAGCGCCCGATGCCCTCGCCCGTCGCGATCTGATAGAGGGCCTCGACCTGGGCCTCTGGCTCGTCGCTGCCGTTGTTCAGCGTGATCGCGTTGACCGCGGTCTGGACACGGCCGATGTCGCTGGTGACGGGAAGCAGCAGGCGGAACGGGAGGTCGGAGTCGCGCTCGCTGCCGCAGTTGCCCTCGGGGAAGTCCGCGAACGTGGTCACGCCGAGCTCGGAGTCCGCGATGGCGGCCCGGATGCCGGGCGCGAGCCGATCGCGCAGGTTCGTCCGGATCTGCTCGAGCTCCTGGACCATCGACGCGGTGGTGTCGATGGCGAAGACCACATCGGCCCGACCCAGCTCGACCTGGGTCTGCAGCGGCAAGTCGATGGGCCCGCCGTCGGGCAGCACCTCGACGCACGGGATGCCCGCATCGGGACCGGCGTCGGGGCCCGCGTCCGTGCCCGCATCGACGCCCGCGTCCACCTGCGCATCGGGCACCTCGAGGCCGGTCTTCGCGCCGCACGCGCCGAGCAGCACCGCGAACAAGGCGAGGGACGCGCACCGCCGCGCGCCTCCGAAGGACGCGGTCTCGCGCCCCACGGCACCGTGAAGGACCCGCGCCGCCAGCCGTCCCTGCGCTCGTCGCGTCACCGACTTCATGTAGCCCCCGCACCGCGGAGCGTCGAGGGGGCCCCGCGCCTCACGGGCTGCGACCCAGGGTCCGCAGCTTGGCCGTCCGCGCCCGGACGCGGTCCCGCGAGAAGACCTCGACCCAGTCGATGTCCGGCACCTCGACGACGGCCGCCCGGGCGTCGCGGGGACACTCGGCGTCGAGCAGCCGCCCCATGGCACGGAGGACCGGCGCGGTGCTCGACAGCACCGAGTCGTCGAGGCCCGCCAGCGCGCCGACGAGCACATCGGCCCCGGCGCGGCCGACCTGCCTTCGCGCCACCAGGTCGAGGTAGCTCGCCGCGAGCGCGTCCGCCGTGAAGCCATGGTGGATCACCAGCTCGGCCCCGACCCGCAGCGCGCCGAGCGGCGTGATGGCCCCGTGCTCCAGCAGGACGCAGGCGGGCTGGAAGTAGTTGTAGAACGGGCACACGCGCCGACCGAACACGGTGAACGCCTCGGGCGAACTGACGCGGTCCAGGTGAATGAAGATGCGCACCGCGCCCCCGCCCCGGGGGATGCGCTCCGCGAGCCTCACGATCCGGGGCAGCACGTCCGGATACACGCCCGCCTGCTCGAGCACCTGCATGAGCACGGGGACACCCACGCGCCCGGCGCAGAGGTCGGCGTAGAGCGAGTAGATGAACGCGTCGGCCTCGGCGTCGTCGCCGAACATGTACTCGAGGGTGCCGGGCCGGAACGACGCGCGGGTGTCGAGCAGGGACGCGAGCTTGTAGCCGACCTGGTCCTTCACGAAGCGAAAGCGGCCCCTCAAGATGTTCTGCAGCTGCGGCTTCAGCACCAGGCCGTCCCAGCGCACTCCGTCGAGCCGAAGCTTCGCCTCGAGCACCCGGCGCATCTGCTCGGGGCTGCCCGACACGATGTAGATGCCACCCGGATCGCTCGCGCGGATCTCGCGGAGCAGCGCTGCGGCCCCCGGCACCGTCTTCTTGTCGGCTGCGCTCTCGAACGCCAAGCGCAGCAGGTCGCGGACCGTGTCGAACTCGGTCCGGAGGTAGGTCTTGTCGAGGTCCCATCGGTAGACGAGGGAACGAGGGTCGTACGGTGGACCGCCCACCGCCGCGCCCTGCCCGCCGACGTTCTCGTGCCCGACCGCCCCGCTGTCCACCGGGGCCGACATTAGCACGCAGCCCGTGACCGAAAGGCCGCACCCGCGAACGGTGTTGCTGGTAGCCTGCGGGCCGTGTCGTCGCTCGACTCGACCCGTCCCGCAGGTTCGCCATGAGCCAGGGCGAAGTGCGGGGCACCGACGTGCTGATCGTCGGCGCTCACCTCCCCGACCTCGCGGGAACGCATCCCTGGCTCGGCGACAAGCTCCAGGGAGCGGTGAGGGGACTTCACGTCCGCACGAAGGTGGTCGGCGCCGGGGGACCCGTGGCCGCCGCGGGCACCGCGCGGGGGATCCTCGCGCTCTCGCCCAGGGTGGTCGTGCTCATCGGCACCTGCGGGGTCTACCCGGGGGCCGTCGAGCGGCGCCCTCTGGACCTCGTCGTCCCGAGCCATGCCGGCCTCCTCTGCCACGCGGTGCTCGCGCAGCGCGCGGCGTTCCCGGGGCCGCTCCAGACCACGGTGGACTGCGACGCGCTCGTCGGCTCGTCGCTCGCGGCCTGCCATCCCCGCGGGCTCCTCGCGCCGGTCGCCTCCCCGCTGGCCGACACGACCGACGACGCCCTCGCCGCGACCGTCCACCCCGCCACGGCCTTCGTCGCCGAGAACCTCGAGCTCTTCGGCGTGGCGTCCGCGTGCCGCGCCGCCGACGTCCCGTTCGTCGGGGCCCTCGGCGTCACGCACGTCGTCGGGCGCAGCGGACGCAGGGACTGGTCCACGTTCCAGCACGACGCCGTGACGGCCGTGGCCAGCGCGGTGGTCGGCTGGCTGCACAAGGGCGCCCCCGGACTTCGGCACGGCTGAACCTCGACGCTCGGGTCGGCGGAGCACCTCGAGCGTGCGCGATCTTTGATCCCGGCAGGCCGTCCCCGATACGATGCCGTGGTGTCGTCCGTCGGCTTGTTGAAACCGCCTGCCCGCGTCCGTCCGGGCACCCTCCTGCGCGCCCGCGACGGCTGTGCGTTGCGCGCGCGCGCGGAGGAGGACCTCTTCCGAGACGCGGAGGTCCTGACCGAGGGTCGCCTCGGGGACGGGGGGTTCTTCGGCTCCACCCTCGTGACCATCGACCTCGAGCGCCTCTCCCCGCGCTACTCGGGCCCGACCGGCGAAGCGGAGCGCACACGCCTCTTCGACGCCGCGAGCGGCTCGGTCCGCGTCCGGCTTCGCGCCATGCGGCTCGCATGCGCCGACGCCGTGCGACGGCACCCCGATCGGTCCTTCGGAACCGCGCGGGTCGAGACACGGATGCGCCTCGATGGTGCGCTCCTGCTCATCGACGTCGACCTCGACATGCCGCTCGACACGTCGATGCGGCTCGGACGCGCCAGCCGATGACCCGCCGCGACCAGAGCGAGGGGCGACCGGCGAGCACGGTCATCCACGTCCAGTTCGGTCCAGGCGGGGGCCGCCGAACGCTGCCGCTGCGTGGACGCGCGGGCGATGCGAACCCGGCTCCATCGGGTGCCGATCCCGCAGGCCGGAGTCCAAAGCTCCGCCCCGAGACCTCGGCGCCGGCACCGGAGGGCGTCACGGATCGGGCGACCGCCCCCACGACCACGACCGCCCCCACGACCACGACCGCCCCCACGACCACGACCGCCCCGACGTCGGCGACCACGTCGCTCCTTTCGGGCACGCCGGGCCACGGCACCGCGGCGCCCGAGGCCGCCGACCCGACGACCCGACGCCGGGACCCGACCGGTGACCTCTATCCTCGATCCGAAGTCGCGCGGCTGTTCGGGATCCCCGAGACCCGATTGCGTTCGTGGGATCGCTCGGGGTTCCTGTCCCCGTCGGCCCTCGTCGGGGCACGATCGCAGTACACGTTCCAGGACCTGATCGGCGTGCGGACCGCGAAGGCGTTGCTCGATCGAGGCGTCCCGCTGCGGCGGGTGCGCACGACGATCGATGCCCTGCGGACCTCCCTTCCAGAGGTCGTCCGGCCGCTCTCCGAGCTTCGCGTGATCGCCGACGGTCAGAGCGTCGTGGTGCGCGACGAGCGCTCTCTGTTCGAGCCTCCGACCGGGCAGACCGTGATCGATTTCGAGGTGCGCCGCCTCCACGACGACGTGGTGCGGGTGCTGCGTCCCGGCTCGGTCGACCCATCCCGTCGGCGGGCCGCCTACGAGGCTTACCTCGAGGGCTGCCGGCTCGACGAGGACGAGGCCACGCTCGACCGCGCGGAGGCCGCGTATCGCCGCGCCATCTCGCTCGATCCGAGCCTCGCGAACGCCCTCACGAACCTCGGGAACCTCCGCTTCCGCAGGGGCGACGCCCCCGAGGCACAGGCCCTCTACCAGCACGCGCTCGCGCTCGACGCGGACCAACCGGAGGCCTGGTACAACCTCGGATTCTTGGCGTTCGAGAAGGGCGAGGTCGAGGTGTCCGTGAAGCACTTCGAGCGCGCGGTCGGGAGCGACCCCGGCTTCGCGGACGCGCACTTCAACCTCGCGATGTCGCTCACCGAGCTGGGCCGCATCCGCGACGCACGCGGCCACTGGGAGGCCTACCTCGAGCTCGACCCGCAAGGGAGCTGGGCCGAGATCGCGCGCCGGCACCTCGGCATGCGGGGCTGAGCTTCGCGCGCGTGGCGGGCGAAGGAGATCGGTGCTCTATCTTCGCCTGTGAAGACTCCCCTCTCGAGTTCCGTCGTCTCCTCTCCCGTCGCGCTCCTCGCCGACGTGCACGGCAACCTGGCCGCCCTCGACGCCGTCCTCGCCGAGCTTCGCCGCCTCGACGTGAAGGAGATCTACGTCGCCGGAGACCTGCTCTTCGGCGGCGCCGACCCGCTCGGGACCTGGAAGCGACTCACGGCCGCCAAGGCCAAGTGCGTCCGCGGCCTCTCGGACGCGGCCCTCGCCCTGCTCAATCCCGACGCGATGATGCCGGCCGGCGACGCCGAGAGGGCGCGGCTCGAGCAGTTCCTCCGCACGCGCTCGCAGCTCGGCGACCTCGTCCTCAAGTACCTCGAGCGCTTGCCGCTCTCGCTGCGCATCCCGCTCGTGGATGGCCGCGAGGTCGTGGTCGTCCACGGCTCGCCCGCCGACCCCACCGTCGAGATGAGCCACGACATGAGCGACGAGGAACTCCTCTCGCTGGTCGCCGACGACCCGGCCGACATCGTCGCGTGCGGAGGCTCCCACGTGCCGTTCCAGCGGGACGTCGAGGGCGTCCGGGTGCTCGGCCTCGGCTCCGTCGGCGCGAGCCCCGAAGGAGGCATCGCACACTTCGCTATCCTGACGCCGCGCCTCGAAGGAACGATCGTCGAGCAATGCTGGGTGCGCTGGGAAGGCGAGGCCTGAGCCGGGCGCCGCGCATCAGGGGCCGGGCAGCCGCCCGTGCACGAGCACGTCGCCGCGGAGTCCCGGCCGCGGGATCACCGC
>CAIKNO010000680.1 GCA_903828805.1 uncultured Sandaracinus sp.
CAGGATCTCGCCGATCTGCGGGCGCTCGTGGCCGGCCTCGAAGAGGCGCACCAGGGCGGCCACGGCGTCGACCTGCTCGTCCTGCTCGAGCAGGACGTCCTTGAAGACCTGAATGGCCGAAGGCACGTCGTCCAGGGCCGTCTCGTAGAGGCTCCCCAGGCGCAGCAGGACGGGGATCCGGCCGGCGGCGTCCTCGGCGCGGCCGACCTCGGCGCGGAGGATCTCCGCGAGGTCCGACCACATGCCTTCCTTCTGGTACAGGCGGTCGAGGGCGTGGATCGCGCCGTCGTGGTCGGGCTCGATCTCCAGCACGCGGCGGAAGCGCTCGATGGCGTCCACGTTGGAGCCGAGCTCCTCCTCGTAGATGCGGGCGACGCGCAGGTAGAGGTCGCGGGCGGTGCTGTCCGCCGTGACGTTCCCGAGCGGTTCCTCGATGAGCGTGACCAGCCGGTCGAAGGCGCCGAGGTTGCGCGCGACGCGCTCCAGGGCGACCAGCGCGGGCTCGTGCGTGGGCTCCTCGCGGAAGGCGTCGGCGTAGGCGTCGAAGGCCAGGTCCGAGTCCGCGAGCATGTTCTCGAAGGCGTCACCGATCTGCATCCGCAGCGCGGTGCGGGGCTCCTGCTCCGAGGTGACCTCGAGCAGCGAGCGCCAGGCGCCGATCAGGCGCTCCCAGGCGCCGGCGGCCTTGAGCACGGGCTCCAGCACGGCCGTGGCGGCCACCGCCTCGCGGTCGGAGCGGATGAGGCCCTCCAGGGCGGCGAGGCTGGGCTCGTGACCCGGCCACTGCACCAGGATGTCGCGGTAGCCCTCGATGGCGCCGCCGACGAGGTCCAGCGCGGTCTCGTGCAGGTTGGCGATCCGGAAGTGCAGGGCCACCTGCGCCTCGGGCTCACTCACCACGGCGACCTCGCGCTTGAGGATGCCGAGCAGCTCCTCCCACTTCTCCAGGCGGTGGTACAGGCTGTCCAGACACTGCAGCGACGTCAGGTCCTGCGCGTCCCACCCGAGCACGGTCTGGTAGGTCTCGACCGCGCGGGTCAGGTCGTCCAGCTCGCGGTCATAGGCCGCGCCGATGACGTAGTAGATGTCCTTGCGGGCGGCGACGTCGTCCGTCAGCTCCGCCTTGCGGTGCAGGATCTCGAGCAGGTCCTCCCAGCGACCGAGCGCCAGGAAGATGCGCTCCAGGGCGTCGAGCGCCTTGGCGTCGATGGCATCGACCTCGAGGACCGCGCGGTAGATCTCCACGGCGCGGTAGGGGTCGCTGAGCATCTCCTCATAGATCGCGCTGACGCGGAAGAGCAGGTCCTTCTTGGCCTCGGCGGCCTCGGTCAGCTCGCTCTTGCGCAGCAGGACCGAGACGAGCTCGTTCCACTGCTCGGTCTGGAAGTAGATGTCCTCGAGCGCGCTGATGCACTCCAGGTCGGTGTCGTCGCTGGCGTAGGCGGCCTCGTAGTGACGGCGCGCGCCGGCCAGGTCGCGGAGCTGGTTGAGCTGAACGCGGGCGACGCGCTTGTGCAC
>CAIKNO010000681.1 GCA_903828805.1 uncultured Sandaracinus sp.
ATTTGCTGGCCCAGCGCGCCGCGCTCTGCGTTGCGCACAGCCACGGAGGCGCAAAACTCGAACAGCTTGTCCATCTCGGGCGTTTGAACGTCCGCGACGTTTGCCATCACCGAGAGCGCGTTGGAAGCGTCGATGAACTCGGCGCACTCCGCGACCAGCCCGCCGATACCGAGCATGTCGGCGGCGAGCGCGACTGCGGCTAAAGCGCCGGCATCCATCGTGCCGCTCGTCGGTTGCGGCGCTTGCGCCGCGGCGAACGGGTCGAGCGAGCCCGTGTACATGAACGCGAGGACGTGCCTGAAGGTGCTTGGCTCGAGTCCTTCGAGACGATGGTTAAAGTTACCGGGCTCGAACCGGTCCATGAGGCCCTCGAAGTACGACGAGCCGGCGACGAGGATGCAGCTGCTCGCGTGGAACACGTGACAGGCGACGGTGATGGTGGTATCGGTGCCCTTCCCACCCATGGCTCGCTCGAAAGCACGGAGCTTCGCGGGAGGTTCCGATCTGGTCTCGAGTTGCCCCGACTCGCGGAGGATGCTTTCCGCCTCGCGGATCATTGCCCTGCGGCTCAGCGCGTTCAACCGGGTCGTGGCGCTCTCGGCGGTGTTATCCTTGCGCCGCGCATGGAGGTAAAGGTCCATCAGGATACTTGAGGCGAGCTTGTGGCCTGCATCTACGAGGATCTCGAGCAGCTTATTCAAGATTTCGGAGTTTTTGAGCGGACCGTGGGCGCCATCAAGTCGCATAAGCCTCGCCGCGCCAGCCAGGTCCGGTGCTGGCTCCATCTTCGTTGGTGTTCGTGGGGACCTCTGACTATACTGTATTATAATTACGCCACCGATCCCCCACCCTTGGGGGAGAAAAAAAGTGTTTTTAAACTTAAAACCCCTTAAAAATTGTTTTAATAATTCGGTTCACGACATTTCAGCATTTTCCCGCGGGGCCTCGAGGCCCTCGGGTACTGTAAGTTTTGGTACAGTATGGCAACGAAAGAAGCCACGCAAAGATGGAGCCAGCCCTTCCGGACGAGGTATGGATTATGGTCTTCCGGCTCCTCGTGCGGACCCACGGATTGATCGAGTACACGTCGCTTTTGCGTATCGCGACAACCTCGAAGTCCTTCCGCGTACGCGCGATCGCGTTCTGGAACGAGAGTCTCAGCGTGGCAGGGGAGACCGAAGCCATGGTTTCGGAGCCCGCGCGTGTATTCAACCCGCGCGACGCATGTGCTTCGTTACCGCCCATCGGCATCTTGCGCCCGCTTCTCGTTTCCGATTTGGACGAGGGCGTGCTTCCGATCGGGACCGGATGGTCCATTCTAAGAAGCGCCCGTTCCGCGTGCATCAGAACGTCGGATGCCGCCCGCGACCTCGCTTCGCTCGCGCGCCTAGCGCCCGCTGTTACCGCCGTCACGGTGATCTTCAACGCGCAGAACGTCTCGTTCGGCGCTACTAGCCCTATCGTGATGGACGACGGCGTCCGATGCCTGATAGTCGACCGATGCAACGCCGCGCGCGGAGGTTGGGAGCCCCGCGGGCCGGTTTCCGGATCCATCCGATGCCGCGGTGTAACCCACTTCGCCATCTCCGGTAGAGCGCGCGGGCTACCGAGCTTCGAGTGCATCGAGATGCCCAACGCGAGGCACGTGCTGGTCGGGCACGCGCCGGGCTCGTTCGCCGGCATCGAACGGCTCACGGGCCTCCTCTCGCTCGCGATCGGCGACACCGGTACAGGACAGGGCGTTCTGCCGACCATCGGCAACCTCGGCGCGCTGGTGCATCTCAGAAAGCTGTACATCGGCTTCTCTTCGATCTTTACGTTCGTGAAGTTTACTTCCGACGCCCTTCCGTCGCTCGCGAGGCTAGTATCGATCACCGTGTGCACTCCGCGCGGGGCGGAGGACATGTTCTTGCACCGCGCCCACGCAGCGCGTGCGTGTCTCACTGGACTGGAGTCTCTGGGACTCGTCGGACTCGGTTGCGAAGGCGGCGAAGGCCGCGAAGGTTCGTGGCCGGCGATACTAGCCCCGGTGCCGATGCACACCGATCTGCCCCGTTCTGCTCTCTTGAAGAGGCTCGATATCCACTGCGTGTGGTACAGCTCGTGGGTGCAATGGCACGGTCTCTCGTCGATCACCGAGCTCAGCTTGACGGGCGGCCTAGGCGGCATCCGTATCGTGCGGGATCATCGACTGCCTCGACGGCCTCCTGCTATGGTCGCAAGTCTCGAGTCGCTGGGGCTCGCGAGCATGCTCTCGTTGACCGTCCTCAGGCTCAACGACATACAGCATCTGCAGAGCCTTAGCGGGCTCTTGGCGCTTCCGTCCTCGCTCTCCACGCTCGTTGTTACCAAGTGTGCCGATCTCACCCAAGCCGGGTGCATGGTCCTCGGCGCGATGCACTCGCTCGTCGAGCTCTCGTTCACCGAGTGCGGCCTGGGCGGCCACGGTCTCGTGCCTACTGTCCCCTCGCTGATCGCACTGACACGGCTCGACACTCTGTGCGTCGACCTGCGCGACGACGACGACGACGAGGACGACGGCGACGACTCCGACGCCGAGATCATGATCCCCGAGATCCCACCGAGCTTGAGGCGACTTCGCTTCCACAGCGAGAACAGCTACCAGGCGCTCGAGCGGCCCCAGCTCGAGTACATGAGTCGCTTAGCAGAAGAGAACCCGCGCCTCACTGAGCTATCCATCGGCTACTGGGACGGGGCCTGGGTTTCGGGGTTCGGCATTGTACCATACCAAAAGGCTCCTGCGTTTGGATGATTAATCAAAAAAAACCAGCAAAAAGGAAAAAAGAAAAGGGGGGACCCGTGTCCCGTGTATAGTCTTTTCTGCCTTTTTCTCTCCCCGGGCTGGTGCGGGGTCTCTTGGGTGGGCGCCCCCATGCGGGGTTGGGTTGGG
>CAIKNO010000682.1 GCA_903828805.1 uncultured Sandaracinus sp.
CAGGACCAGCAGCAACAAGAGCAGCAGGACCAGCAGCAGGACCCGCAGGACCAGCAGCAACAGGACCAGCAGGACCAGCAGCAGGACCCGCAGGACCCGCAGGACCCGCAGCAACAGGATCAGCAGAACCAGCAAGGCCAGCAGGATCAGCAGACCCCGCAGGACCCGCAAGGCCAGCAGGACCCGCAGCAGGGCCCGACGCCCGAGAACCCGCAGGAGGCCGAGGGGTCCCCGGAGCGGGCGCTGCCTGCCGATGCGCGGCGCGTTCTGGACGCGCTTCGTGACGGGGAGGAGAACCTGGAGCGCGAGCTGGCACGCGCCCGCGGCGAGCGCGAGCAACGCCGCGTGACGCAGGACTGGTGAACTCGATGGCGCCGCGCGCGATGTCTCTGGGGGTGCTGGCTTTCGTGACGACGCTCGTCGTGGCGGGGGCGTCGTCGGCGGCGGCCCAGTCGGCCACGCTCTCGATGAGCGCCGACCGCACGCGGGTCCAGGTCGGCGAGATCGTGCGGCTGCAGGTTCGGATGGACGTGGAGGGCGCAGAGGCCTCCGAGCCTTCGTTGCCCGACCTGTCGGCGTTCGAGATCGTCAGCCGCCAGGTCTCGCGTCCGATGTCGTTCCGGTTCGGGTTCGGCGGTCAGACGCCGATCGTCCAGTCGAGCTCGGTCTACATCTTCCTGCTCCGGGCGCAGCGTGCGGGGACCTTCGAGCTCGCACCCGCGCGGGCGACGGTGCTCGGGCGGACGTTCGCCAGCAACGCGCTGACCCTGGTCATCGAGGGCGGGGCTCGACCCGCACCGACCCCGGGGGCCGATCCGGGGAGCACGCCTGCCCCGACGGGCGGGAACGTTCCGTCGAACGTTCCTCCGACCGGGCCGCTCGAGGGCGCCATCTACGACGATCAGGCGTTCCTGCGCACGGTCGTGGACCGCACCGACCCCTACGTCGGGCAGCAGGTCACGGTCACCACGTACCTCTACACGCGGGCCGGCCTGCGGGGCTCCCCGGTCATCACGCACGAGCCCTCGACCGACGGCTTCTGGGTGCACGACCTGCTTCCGCCCCAGCGGACGCTGGAGCCCACCAGCCAGCTGGTCGGCTCCACGCCGTTCCGCGTCTACGTGCTCCGTCGCGTCGCGGCCTTTCCGCTGCGCGAAGGCGAACTGACGATCGGCGCGATGAGCACCCAGCTTCCGGTCGGCGGGGCGTTCGATCTCTTCGCCGGGCCCCAGCCCGACCTCGAGCGTACCGGTGTGCCCGTCACCGTTCGAGTCCGAGCGATCCCGAGCGAGGGGCGGCCCGCCGGCGAGATGCACACCGGCCAGCTCTCCCTCGTGGCGAGCCTCGACCGGACGCAGGTCCCGACGGGCGATGCGGTGACGTTGACCGTCCGCGCGACGGGCTCGGGGATGGTGCAGTCGACCGCCCTCGCGCTCCCCGAGATCCCCGGCCTCAGGGCGCTCGCGCCGCAATCGCACGACGCGCTGAGTGCGCCCGGAGACGTCGTGGCCGGGGTCCGCACCTTCGAGTGGCTGGTGGTGCCGGAGCGGGAAGGTTCGTATTCGCTGCCGCCCTTCCGCGTGCCGTGCTTCGATCCGGCGACCGGGACGTTCTCGGTCGCCGAGTCGACGCCGCTGACGCTCGTGGCGGCCGGCGCTGCGGTCGGGGGAGACGATGCTCAGGCTCCGAGCGGGTCGGCAGCCGCGGAGCGCACCACGGTCGATCCCGACGCTCGGTTCGGTCCGGTGCGCACCCGGAGCCAGCTCTCGAGGCAACGGGACCGATGGTTCACGGCGCCTTGGTATCCCTTCGCGCTCGGAGCCTTTCCCGGCCTCTGGCTGGCGATGATCGCGCTCCGACGGTTCCAGGGACGTGCCCGGGGAGCGGCGGATCCGAAGCGGAGCGCCGGCCGTCTCGCGCGCGCTCGCCTCGCGGTCGCCGAGCAGGCGGCGGCGTCGGGCGATGCCCGTGCGTTCTACTCGGCCTTGACGTTCGCCCTGCGCGCCGTCGTCGAGGGGCGGCTCGGGGAGTCGATCGGGAGCCTGACGCACGCCCAGCTCCGCCGTCGGCTGGTCGAGCGCGGCATGGAGGAACCCGTGGCACAGGCGCTCGTGGAAGAACTCGAGGGCTTCGAGCTCGTGCGCTTCAGCGCGAGTGGAGCGAGCGGGCCCGAGATGCAGGCGGCGCTCGGCCGCGCGCGGGAGCGGCTCTCGATGCTCGACCGGTTCGTGGCCCGCCCGTCGGAGGACGCATGACCCGAGACCACGCGCGCGGGCGCTTCGGTGCCCGGGGCCCGGTGCTCACGTGCCTCGCGCTCTGGGGCGTCGTGGGGTTCGGCCTCGTCCTCGACCCGTCGCCCGCGCGCGCGGACACGCTCGAGGAGATCTTCCAGACCGGGAACGAAGCCTACTTCGCGGGGCGCTTCGACGCGGCGACGCGTGCGTACGAGCGGCTCGTCGAGCTCGGCGTGAGGGACGCCGACGTCTTCTACAATCTCGGGACGTCCTACGCGCGGCGGCGTCAGGACGGTCGGGCGATCGCGGCGTTCGAGCGTGCGGTGCGGCTCTCGCCCGGGGACGGGGACGCGCGGGCGGCCCTCGATCGGTGTCGGACCCGACTCGCCGGCCAGCGTGCGGAGCGCGAGGGCGAGGTGACGATCGATGGCGGGCCGCCCCTCGGCGAGGCGCTCTTCGGCGGCCTGTCGGAGAACGCGCTGGCGGCCCTGGCGCTCGTCTTCGCCGGCCTGATGTTCGGGGGGCTCTCGGTGCTGCCCAGGGTGCGGGCGGAGACCTGGAGGCTGGCCGTCGGCATCGGCGTGCCGCTCGCCGCCATCGGTCTGGCGATGTCGGGTCTCGGGGTCGCGATCCGCGCCGGCTGGTTCGAGGCGGGATCGCCTGCGGTCGTCGTGTCGCCGTCGGCCCGGCTGCTCGAAGGCCCCCGGGCCGACGCGCAGGAGCGCGGTGAGGCCCGCGAAGGGGAGCGGGTCTGGGTCCTTGGTCGCGAGGGGGCGTTCGCGCGGGTCGGCCTCTCCGGCGGCCGGGGCGGGTGGCTCTCGCGCGACGAGATCGTGCTCCTGGCCGACCCCTGAGGCCCGCCGGGCGCTGGCCGGTGCTCAGGCGAGCCGACGGCGCTGTCGCCACGAGGCGTCCGCGGCGAGGCCCAGCCGCTCCAGCCCGGGGACCACGGCCCCCTCCATCGTCGCGTAGAAGATCTCCCGGGCGGCGGCGGGGTCGTTCGCTCCGAGGGCGCGCTCGGCGCCCGTCAGCGAGACGAACGGGCCGACCGGCGCGAGCTCCGACTCGAGGATCGCGAAGGCATGCACGAGGTAGCGCTCGACCGAGGCCCGCTCCCCGGGGTGCGCGTCGAGCCAGGGCTGCATCCACGCGAGATAGTGAAATCCGAACTGGCCGTGCAGGACCTCGTCGGCAAGCAGGGCGCGCTGAACGTCCCGCAGGTACGGGTCGCGGGTCACGTCGATCGTCGCGACGAAGCGGGCGCAGGCGACCATCTCCGACAGGCACGTGGTGTAGAGCACGTTGCGCAGCGCCCGCTCCTCGGCGGTCCGCTCCCCGTGGCGCGCGAGGGGAACGACCTCGAGCGCGGCTTCCGGTTCGGGCGAGCCTCCGAGCGCACGGATGACGTCCGCGCAGGTGCCGGCGTGGCGGAGCTCGTCCTGCGCCATCCGCAGCATGACGATCTTCATGTCGAGCGGCGCGTTCGCTTCGTAGAGCTGCTGGGCGAGCTGGGCGAACACCATGCTCGATCGATGCTCGAACACCATCCGGAGTTGCCACTCGCGGGCGACCTTGGAGACCACGTCGGCCGGATAGAGCGACGCGTCGAAGGGATGGCCGGAGGCCTCGACCCGGCCGAGTGAGGCCTCGAGGCGCAGATATTCCTTCTCGATCGGCGTCCCCGAGAGGCGTGCGCTCAGCACGGGCATCGTGTTCGCTCGACCATCGTCTCGACCTCTCGGGTCTCAGACGAGGAGGTCCGGCGGCGAGAGGGGACCGATGGCGACGCAGCACATCGCGTGGTCCGGGAAGCAGCTCGGAACGCCCGCATCGACGTCGGGCGCGCCGAAGCAGTCGCACGCCGCGCAGTCGAAGGGGACAGGGACACCGGCGTCGGGCACGACATCGCCCGCGTCGGGACCGGGCGCGCCGGCGTCGGCGAGCAGGTCCCCCGCGTCGGTGAAAGCGTCACCGCCGTCCGGCGTCGTGTCACCGCCATCGGGCGTCGTGTCACCGCCATCGGCGTGTCGCGTGAGCCGTACCACGGGGCCCCGCGCGGCGGGAGGGGCCCAGCGGGGCCCAGCGCCCGCCTGCGGTGGCCACCGAAGCGCGCCGCGGGCCTGGGAGTCCGACGCGGGGGCGCTATGCTGGGAGCCGTGAAGCTTCGACGCGACGGGGTGGTCCTTTCCCTGATCCTGGCCGCCTGGGCGCCGCTCGCCGCGCGCGCGCAGGGGGTCGAGGCGTGCGACGACGGGGGCGGCGAGCGGCGGCCGATCGAGGTGACGCCGTCGGTGGGCGCGCTCGGCGTGACGACCGATGCGCCGATCTCCGCCCGCTACCCCACGGGCTATTTCGGCCCGCTCGGGCCCGGTGATCCCTTGCCCTCGCTCGCCTCGGTCTGGCAGTGCCCCGCGGGCACGCTCTGCGGCGTGGGCTGCGGCGCCGAGGACGGGGCGCCCGTGCCCGGCTTCGTGCAGGCCCTCGGGGACCGGTTGTTCTTCGTGCCCGACGGGGGCCTCGCGCCGCGGACCACGTTCGGGGGCGTGTTCCGAGGCGTGGACGGCGGCATCGACCTGCGGTTCTGCACGGGCGGACAGCCCGACGCGGGCCCTCCGCGGCTGGGGGCCTTCGTCGATGCGACCCGCGCGGAGGCCGGGCCGGGATGCCGGCTTCCGGACGGAGGGCCCCGCATCGGCTTGCGTTTCGGGGCGGCGCGCGACGACGGCCCCGCGGGCTCGATCGAGTACCTGCTCTACTTGACGCGGGGGGTCGGCGTCGATGCGCCGGTGCTGCGCGACCGATTCCGGAACTTCGCCGCCGAGGAGGTCACGATGACGCTGCTCGTCACCGACGAAGAGGCCGCGCAGCCGGTCTGCGTGCAGGCGTTCGCCCTCGATGGCGTCGGGAACGTGTCCGAGGCGTCCGAGGAGCATTGCGTCGATCCGTTGACGACGGCGGTGTTCCAGCCGCTCTGCAGCGTTCGGCCCGGCGGGCGCGGAGCGTCTCTGGGCATCGTCCTCGCGGCCCTCGCGTCGGTCGGCGCGGCCGCGCGGCGCGCGCGCTCCGGGCGCAGCCGATCTCGACGCTGAGGTCCCTCGCGGGGGAGTGCCAAAGGCGAGGTCGAAGGGGCCCTGGCGCGCGGGGCGCCGGGGTCGCGTTGTCAGGACCGCGATCCTTGCCTAGAGTCGGCGCTCTGGCCCCCGCGGATGGACGCGTGGCGCCGCGCTCGAGACAGGGGTCGTGATGCGAACGTATGCGCGCGTGGTGGGATGGATGCTGGTGCTGGCCGGCGCGGGATGCAGCGAGTCGCGCACCCTCGAGCCGGACGCGTCGATCGTGATCGACCTGGACGGAGCGCGCATCGACACCGGCATCGACGCGCAGGTGCCGGTCGGCAACGTCGGCAGCGCGTGTGGCGCCGATGGCGACTGCACCGGCGTCGCGACCACCTGCCTCGAGGACCCCGCCGTCCTGCCGGGGGGCTACTGCACGCTCGCCTGCTCGATGGGCGGGACCGAGTGCCCCGATGGCTCGCAGTGTGTGCAGATCGGGATGGGCCAGGCGTTCTGCTTCGACGTCTGCGACCCGGGGGCCTCGACGCGGGAGTGCCGCGCCGGGTATGGCTGCGCGCAGGGGCCGGGTGTGCCGAACGTCTGCATCGGCGGGTGCTCGGACGACTCCGACTGCAGCGGCGGCCTCCGGTGCGATCCGACGGGCGGCTTCACGGGATCGGGCCTCTGCTTCGATCCGTCCGCCGGCCTCGGGGACGCCTGCGTGGACGAGTCGATGTGCCCGATGGGCGCGTTCTGCTTCGCCGAGGCCTTCGGGGGCTGGCCGGCCGGCGCGTGCATCGGGGTCGGCTGCGACCTCGCGTCGAACGCCGGGTGCATCGGTGACGCGGCCTGCATCCCGGGTGCGCGCGATGCCATCTGCGTCGATGGGTGCGCGACCGACAGCGACTGCCGGGCGGGCTACGCGTGCCGCGCCCCTTCGGGCTATCCGGACCGCCTCGCGTGCCAGCCGGCGTGCACCGCGGACTCCGCATGCACGGACGGCAACGTGTGCAACCCCGCGCTCGGGGTGTGCGCCCCGGCGTTCGACGCCTCGCAGCTCGGTCAGGGATGCTCGCGTCGGACCGGCGGCTGCGAGGGCGGAAGCTGCCTGACGGAGTCCGGCACGGGATTCCCCGGGGCGTACTGCGCCTACGTGGGTTGCACCGTCGGCATGGACTCGACGTGCCCGACCGGGGGCGTGTGCGCGGCGGGGGCGTCGGGCTCCAATCTCTGCCTCGACGGGTGTGTCGCGGACTCGGATTGCCGCGCCGGCTACTCGTGCCGTGGGGTCGATGCGACCGTTTCGACGTCGTCTCTGGCGTGTCTGCCCGCGTGCACTGCGGACTCGCAGTGCGTCAACCGCGGGTTCGTCTGCAACGACGGCACCGGCCGCTGCACGCAGCCCTTCGACGCGGCGCGCTTCGGGGCCGCGTGCGCCGACGCCTCGGAGTGCGAGGGGGGGCGCTGCCTGAGCGCCGCCGACGGCTGGCCCGCGGGCCTCTGTGCCTTCGCGGGGTGCCGTCTCTCGGGCATGGGTCCTTCGGAGAGCTGCCCGTCGGGCGGCGTGTGCGTCGACGACGCCTCCGGTGACCCGGCGATCGGTCAGTGCCTGGTCGGATGCGCGGTGGGCGGCACGACGTGCCGCAGCGGGTACACGTGCACGGCCCTCGTCGCCGGCGGCACCGATGGCGTGTGCCGGCCGACGATGGCCCCCTGAGTCTCCATCGGAGGGCCTCTTCGCCCACGCCGCCGGGTACCCCCTCGGTGCCCGGCGGTCTTGCGTCCGGTGGTCTGCCGACGCGGGGCGATGCCGACGCCCTCGTGAGGCGTCAACGGCGCGTCGGTGAGGACGCGGCGAGCGCTTCGACGGCGATGCGGAGCGCGGCGCGGGTCGCGGCCGAGGGAAACATCTGATCGAGGACGGCGTCCATCGCAGGGCGCGTTCCCGCGCCACGTCCCTCCCATCGCTCGAGGCCCGAGCGCGCGACGACGCGCTTGCCGCCCGCCGCGGGCAGCACCTCGAGGGTGTACCCGAGATCGCGAAGGACCTTGAACACCAGCGGAAGATCGAACTCGAGCGGTTCCATGGCGGGCCGCAGGATGCACCGAACCCGGCGGGCGGGGAAGGCGTGCCGAAAGGCCTCGCGCGGCCGCGTGGGTTCGAGGACGCGGTTGACCTTCGCCCCTCGGGTCGGATAGGAGTCCCCGGATGGTCGAATCCTCCGCGCCGGGTCTGAGCTTCTGGCCGCTCACCGATGTCGGCCGCGTGCGGGAGCGCAACGAGGACGCGTTCCTCGTCGATCGAAAGCTGCAGCTCTTCGTCGTCGCGGACGGCATGGGCGGGCACGCGGCGGGCGAGGTGGCCTCCGCGCTCGCGGCCAAGACGGTGCGCGAGGTCGTGGCGGGCCACCGGGACGCGCTGCTCGAGTTCGAGCACGGGCACGGGGCCACGACGCGCACGGACCTGCTGCGGCTCATGGAGTCTGCGGTCCAGCAGGCGTGCAGCGCGGTCTACCAGGAGGGCGTTGCGGACGAGACGAAGCGAGGGATGGGCACGACCCTCGATGCGCTCCTCGTCGTGGGCTCCCGCGGGTTCATCGGCCACGTGGGCGATTCCCGGGTCTACCTGCACCGTCAAGGCTCGGTGCACATGCTCACCGAGGACCACTCGCTCATCAACGAACTGCTCAAGCGCGGCCGCCTCTCGCGCGAGCAGATCGACAAGCTCCAGTACAAGAACGCGGTCACGCGTGCGGTCGGGGTCCACGAGTCGGTCGAGGTCGACACCCTCGACTTCGACGTCCTCAAGGGCGATCAGTTCCTGCTCTGCTCCGACGGCCTGCACGGGTATTTCGAAGAGGCGGAGTTCGCGCGGCTCTTCGCGGAGACGCCCGAGGGCGAGCTCGCGGAACGCCTCATCGCGCTCGCGAACGAGCGGGGCGGCAAGGACAACATCACGGCCATCGTCGTGAAGGTTCCGGACGCGGAGGCGGGGGTCGACAGGCTGGCGCGGGACGTGAACCTCAAGCTCGAGGTCCTGCACCAGATGCCGCTCTTCCGGTTCCTCACGTACCAGGAACTCGTGCGGGTGCTGAACCTGACGCAGGTCCGCGCGTTCGAGGCGGGCGCCGCGGTCGTCTCGCAGGGGGATGACGGCGACGAACTGTTCATCGTGCTCACGGGGCGCGTGCAGGTCGAGGCCGGCGGCGCGGCGATCGCGACGCTCGGGCCCGGTGAGCACGTGGGCGAGATGGCGCTCATCGACAAGGCGGCGCGCAGCGCCGACGTGCGCGCGCTCGAACCGAGCTCGCTGC
>CAIKNO010000683.1 GCA_903828805.1 uncultured Sandaracinus sp.
GGACGGGCCGAGCAGGCTTCCGGGCTCGCGTCGCGTCGCTACGCCATCGAGGTCGTGGCGCGGGCGCTGATGCTCGCCGACCCGGGCTCCGTGGGCCCCGACTTGAGGCAGCGCGCCCGCGCGCTGGGTCTCGAGCAGGAGGCGCGCTTCGCCTCCGAGGTCGTGGCTCCTCCGCACGGCGTGAGGGTGCCTCTGGTGGATCGTGGACGGGGCACCGCGTTCGTCCGGATGCTCTGGGTCGAGATCGACCCGACGGGAATCCCGGTCGAGCGGCCGGCGCTGGGGCCGGAGGCACGAGCGGCGGTCGTCGAGGCCCTCCGGCAGGCGGCCGAGCAGGTCCCGCCGGCCCAGGACGGGGAGCGGGTCCGGCTCGTCGCGGCGCGTCCTGCGGCGATGGAGGGGGTGGCCATCGAGGGCGCCTCGCTCGGTGCCGCCGCGCTCGTCAGCGCGGTCGCGCTCTGGTCGGACCGGGCCGTGCGGCCCGACGTCGCGATCACCGGCGCCGTCGTGGGCCGGAGCATCGCTCGGGTCGGCGGGGTCCGCGACAAGGCCGCGGCCGCGGTCGCCGCCGGTTGCAGGGCCATCATCGTGCCCGCCTCCCAGGTCGACGAGGTCGACGGCCTCGAGGCGATCGGCGTGGCCACGGTCGGACAGCTGCTCGAGGTCGCCCTCGTCGCCGCCGGCGCACCGTCGCTCCCCGAGGGGGACGTGGACGCGGCGCGCGGCGCATTCCGCAAGGCGTGGCGCGGCTACCACTGGCCAGCGCTCGCCGAGCAGCTCACCCGAACGGCCGCACGCTTGCCGGCGGAGCGCCCCGACCTGGCGGTGGAAGTCCTCGCGCGGCTCGGCGCGTCGCGGCGGCACCTCGGCGACCCCGAGGGGAGCTTGCGCGTGCTCGATGCGGCCGCGCGGATGGTGGCCGCCGATCGCGACGGGGTCCCGGATGGCCCCCTGGTGCTGCTCGCGCAGCAGCGGGCGATGACGGCGCTCAAGCTCTTCCAGTTCTCGGATGCGAGCGCGGCGGCGGGGCGCGCGGTGGCGATCGCCCGCCGGGCCAGGCTGCGCGGCGAATTGGCGAAGGCCCTCGGCTGCGCGGGGCTCGTCGCGCTCGCGCGCGGCCGGCACGACGAGGCGCGTGACGCGTTCGAGCGGGCGCTCGAGATCACCCTGCGTCACGCGCCCCACGAGACCTCGCGCGGCCGCATGTACCTGATCGAGGCGCTGGGGCGGCTGGGTGACGAGGCCGGTGCACGCGCCCATGCCGAGGCGGCGATGCTCGAGGTGGAGCGGACGGCCGTCTCCGGGCGCCGATCGAAGGAGAGCTGGGTCCGCACGGGATGGGGTGGGGCGCTCGTCGCGCTCGGCCGTCCGGAGGAAGCGGCCGAGGTGCTCGATGTTCCGTCGGTGCACGAGAGCCTCTGCGACGAGCCCTTGCCGGGGCTGCTCGCGCGGCGTCACCTCGGGGTCGCGTGGACGCGGTCGGGGCGCATCGACGAGGGCTTGCAGTTGCTGGCGGATTCACCGTTGGCCCATGGGCGGACGCTCGAGGCGTCGCTCCGCGCCCGGGCCCACGCCGGCGTGCTCGTCGAGGCCCAGGCCCGGCTCGCCGTGCGTCGTTTCGATGCGGACACGGCCGCGCGCGTCCGTTTCGCGCTCGCGGCGTTGCCGACCTACGGTGCGGCGCCCCGCTGGCTCGGGAAGCCCACGGCGCGGGTCCTGCGGGCCCTCGACGACCCCGGCGGGGCGCTCCCCGCCGCGCTCGAGGCGCTCTTGCAGCGCTGCGACGCGCTCTGACGGCGCGGTCGCGACGAGAAGGCAGCCCAGCCGTCGGGTCAACCCAGCGGTCGGGTCAACCCAGCGGTCGGGTCAACCCAGCCGTCGAGTCAACCCAGCCGTCGAGTCAACCCAGCCGTCGGGTCAACCCAGCCGTCGGGTCAACCCAGCCGGGGAAGGCGCAGCGGGAAGGCGCGGCCTTCCATCAGCAGCACCCCTTCGAGCGTCTCGGACGACGACGGGTCGCCGTCCTCCGCGCGCGCTTCCCGTCCGAGCCAGTAGCCCGACTGCATGGACTCCGTGCGCAGCGCGCGGCCTTCGACCCGGATCGGACGACCGTGCTCGGCATAGACCGCGAAGCGCCCGTCCGCGAACGCCACGACCTCCGCGACCGAGGACCCATCGTCCGGATCGAGGACGACCGACACCACGCGACCGAGGGCAGGGTCGCGCATCGCGTCACCGTCTTCGGCCGCCAGCCGCACGGATTTGGAGGCGTCCGGTCGGTCGAGCCGCAGCGCCCACCCGAGCTCTGCCTGGGCCCTCGGCGAACGCCGGACCCGGCGCGCGATCGAGGCGGCCTCGAAGGGCTCGGCTTCGCCGTCGATGAGCCGCGCGAGTTCTCGGGCGCTCGGCGGCCGACCGGGCGGCTCGGCCGGGCACGGCAGCCCCGAGAGCGCCCGCAGCCCGTCGCGCGCCAGGGCCACCGCGAGCTGGTGGGCCTCGAGGGCCTCGTCGCTCTCGTCGTATTCGGAGGAAGGGACCTCTGCGGGTCCCGCCCCGGCCGTGGCGTGCGAGCGCGCGTCGACGCCCGCCATGCTCGGGATTGACGCTGCCGGGATTGACGCTGCCGCGATCGGTGTCGGTGGCGCGGACGGACCATGCGTCGATGGACGCCGCTCGGATGGGCGAAGCGCCGATTGAAGCAGGGCTCGGCGGCCCACGGCGCGCACTCCGTCCCTGAGCCGTTGCGGCACGAGGGGCAGATCGCCGGTCGTCTCGAGGGCGACCGCGAGGGCGAGGGCCTCGAGCACCGGCAAGACCGGCTCACCGTCGCGCCACGAGAGCACGGGCCGCGCTCGCGTCTCCCACGCTGCCGTGCGGTGCTCGGTCTTCGAATGCGAATCCATCATCCCCGTTCTCCTCCGGTGCCGCGTCGGGTGTCCCCGACACGAAGCGGCCCGGCTCCAGCGCTTCTGACTCCATGTCGTTCGACGGACGCCGCGACTGACGGGCGGGCGTCGGAGTTCGCGTCCGTCATGCGCCCCTCCGCCGTTCGGGACGGGCGACGCCCGCGTCGCTGCGGCGCGCTTCGAAGGCCTCGCGGAGGCTGCGCAGGAACGCCCGGTCGTCCGGGTCGTCTTCGACCTCGGCCTGCCAGCGTCCGAGCCCCGCGAGCACGACGGCGCGCCCGCGCTCGACCCATTTGTAGACGCGATCTTCGGACAGGGGCTCGTCGGCGTCGAGCGCCGCCACGAGCTCGGCGTGACCCGCGCCGAGGAGGGTTCGATGGAGGGTGGCGCGGGCTTGCAGTCGCTTCAGTTGACGGGCGGTCGCGCTCCGCTCGTGCTCGAGCAGCCAGCGGTCCACGTGGGACTCGAGGGTGTCGATCAGCCGCTCCACGGCGTCGGGCGGCAGCGTGCGGGGATCGGGGCTCGGGAGGGCATCGAGCGGCGAGGGGGCCTCGGGTTGATCCGACACGCCGCGCAGGCCGAGCAACGCGGGCTCGCGCCCGCCCGAGCGCGCTCCGTCGGTGCGCTTGCGACGCCGGATCGTGGAGAGCCACGCCGCGGCCCCCTCCGGGGTCGTCGCGCGCATCGACTGAACGCAGCGCGCGAGCGTGATGAGCACCTCCTGCACGGTGTCCTCCTCGTCGGCCGACTTCGAGGGGCCGCCCCGGTGCAGGTGCTCGCTCACCACGCGCCACGCCCGCGCACACGAGGCATCGAGCGGCTCGGGCGCGTCGCGGAGCAGGCCGAGGGCCTCGAAGAGAGCTTGCAGGGCGGGGCCGCTCACCATGACGCGAAGGGGTATCACGGCGCGGGCTCCCGTGGGGCGTGGACCCGCGCCGCGGCCTCGCGCGGTGCGCGTCGCCCAGCGTCTTCGCCGCTCCTCCGAAGGGGCCCCCGTGCACTCCGCCCCTGCGCAGCGCCCGCAGGTGGCGCATGCTCCGGCCCCATGCGTCGTCTTCCGACCGTCTCGAGTCAGGCCGAGGGGCTCGGGCGCCCCACCATCATGGACCGCGCGCTCGCGGCCGAGCACGGCGCGGCCTACGTGCACCTGGCGGTGTTCGCCATCGACGTCGATCGCGTGCACGACGCCCTCGAGGGGCTCGACGATCCGTACCCCTTCGGCTGGGAAGTGTTCTTGACCGAGTGTTACGTGCTCGAGCGCGGCCTGTCCGACGATCCTCGTACCCGCGCGATGCTCGAGGAAGTCATCGTCGGCGTCCTCGAGCGGGCCGTGCAGGGGAGCGAGGCGCTCGGCAGTCAGCTGCCCTTCGCGGTGTGGGACGCGGTGGCGCGGGGCGCCTGCGCGCAGGAATTGCGCCCGGCGTTCTCGACCTGGAAGACGCGGCCCGACGCGCTCGTGCTCTCGCTCTCCCCGCTCTGGTCGGAGCCGGCGCGACACCGCCGCGCGATGGCCCAGGTCTGCCTCGACCTCGAGATCGAGCCGCCGCTCGCGCCTCCGACGCTCGAGGCGCTCCGGGCGATGGTCGAGGGCGCGGACGGGCCGTCCCTCGACGAGAACGCGCCCGGCGCCTGACCGGGGATGTCGCGGGCGCGGCGCCTGGGCTCGCATCGCCCCGCACCGCGGAACTTCCCCGGCCGGGCCGCCCATCGACGGGCGGGCTCCGTGCCTCTCTTCCCTCCCTGCCACGAGCGAACGCCCCATGGACTTCTCGGCCAGCCTCCAGTTCGGATTCGACCGCGTCAAAGCGAA
>CAIKNO010000684.1 GCA_903828805.1 uncultured Sandaracinus sp.
GCAATCCGGGCTTCGGGGACTGCGACGGCATGGACGGCACCGGATGCGAGGACACGCTCGACTCGCTGGCGAACTGCGGTGGGTGCCGCATGGCATGCGCCCGCGACAACGCGACGGCGACCTGCGCGGGGGACACCTGCGCCATCGCGAGCTGCAATCGAGGGTTCGGAGACTGCGACCGGAGTGACGCGACCGGCTGCGAGGCCCCGCTCAACACCACGGCGAACTGCGGGGCGTGCGGGACCGCCTGCGGGGCCGGGCAGAGCTGTGTGTCGGGGGCGTGCGTGTCGGCTCCCTCGGTCGTTCAGGTCGGCGCGGGGACCTCGTTCGCGTGCGCGCGGATCTCGGACGGTCGCGTCTACTGCTGGGGCAGCAACGCCAACGGGCAGCTCGGGGACGGAACGACGACGAACCGCTCGAGCCCGGTGCAGGTGCGCCGCGTCGACGCCGCCTCCTCGGTCGATGCGACCACCCCGCTCATCGATGCGGTCGACCTCGCCGTCGGCGGGGCGCACGCGTGCGCCGTCCGGGCGACCGGCGGCGTGGTGTGCTGGGGCTACAACCAGCGGGGTCAGGCCGGGGGCGGGACGACGACGGGCCAGTACACCGCGGGCGTCGCCGCGGTCCGCTGGTCGAGCGCGACCTCGATGATGAACCTGGCGATCACCGATGCCGTTCAGGTCACGGCCGGGGGCGACCACACGTGCGTGCGGCGCACCGGCGGCACGGTCACGTGCTGGGGCCGCGACAACGTGGGCCAGCTGGGAGACGGCACGCAGGGCAGCGACCGGGGCCACGGCCTGGACGTGTCGGGCCTGTCGGCGACGCAGGTGGAGGCAGGGACGCTTCACACGTGCGCGGTTCGGGCCGACCGGACCGTCCAGTGCTGGGGCGACAACGAATTCGGGGCGCTCGGGGATGGAAGCACGAGCGACAACGATCAGCCGGTGGACGTGAGCGGCCTCTCGGACGCGGTCCAGGTCTCGGCGGGGCGCCTGTTCACGTGCGCGGTGCGGACCGGGGGCGGGGTCTCGTGCTGGGGCGAGAACGGCAACTCGCAGGTCGGAGACGCGACCACGATGGACAGGACGACGCCGCGCGTGGCCAGCGTCGTGAGTGGCACCGTTCTCGAGGTCAGCGCGGGCAGCACGCACGCGTGCGCACGCAGCGCAGGGAGCGTCGTGTGCTGGGGTGACCCGATGGGCGGGCGGCTCGGCGCGATGCCGATGCCCACGACGACGTTCGCCACCGTCCCGGGGCTGGGCGGCGCGCTGAGCGTGGCCGCTGGCTTCGACGTGTCGTGTGCGGCGCTCGGCACGTCGGGCGTGCGGTGTTGGGGCGCGAACGGTGCGGGCCAGCTCGGCGACGGCTCGACGATGATGCGGATGGGCCCGGTCACGGTCCTGGGCTTGCCGCCCTCGCCCTGATTCCAGGCGCGTCCCGCACGAGGCCGGCTGCGCGCTTCAGTCCCAGTGCAGCTCGGCCAGGCCGGCGCCGGTGCGGTACGCGCTCCGCACCACGACCCGGATCCGCTCGATCCCGTCGAGGCCGACGTCGTGCTGCACCAGCTCGGGGGTCGTGGTGTAGGGGAAGCTTCCCTCGATGACCCGCACCTGCTGCCCCCCGGAGTAGAGCTCGAGGCTGTAGTCGTGGGTGGCGCGGTCCCCGTGGGGCGGGTTGCTCGCGTTGCGGAGCTGGACGTGGGTGATGCGGCGCGGCGGCTGGAGGGTCGCCTCGACCCAGCCGGTCGTTCCGTCCGGAAGCAGCCAGTACGTGTCGTCCCGCCCGTCGAGGACCGTCTCGGCGCCGAAGGCCGGCGCGTTCGCCCAGACCGCGGAGGCCGACGCGTGCACGCCTTCGGGCACCCGCGTGGCGACGTGGTGAATGGCGAGGGCGGCCACGGCGGAGGCGGCCGCGCCGCCGTACCGAAGCGCGAGCGACAGGCGCAAGTCCCGGCGGGTGCGGCCGGCGGTGCCCAGCGCCCGCTCGAGGGTCTTCTGCGCGCGGTCGAGACGCCGGTACAGATCCGCATGCGCCGCGCTGAGGTCGGCGTCGAAGCGGGGCAGCTCGGCGCGTTCGGCCTCCTCGACGATGTGGGCGAGCGCGGCCCGTTCCTGCGCCGAGAAGCCGAGGGGAAGGAGGCTCTCGGGCCATTCCGCCGCGTCTTGCCCCGGACTCGACGGCCCGCCCGACGCGGCGCGGGCCTCGGCGCCGGCGAGGGCGAGCGTGGCCTCCACGCTCGACGAGAGCGCGCCCCGCATCAGCCGCAAGCCCTCCGCGCAGAGCCCGCTCGACCACAGCGTGTCGGCCGCGTCGGCCCGCTGCCGCGTCACGGTGCGCGCGCGGGCCACGGCGTCGCGGTCGGGCTCCGAGATCCGGGCGGCGCGCCCGAGGGCGCGGCGGAACGAGAGGAATTCGACGAGCCCGTCGAGGCGTCCGGGGCGTGGGGTCGGGGCGCTCACGGGCGATTCGTACCGGCGCGCGGCGTCCGGAGCAAGACACCGACGGCGGGACTCCTCGGCGCGGCGCCGCGCAGGCCATGGTGCTCCAGAGCGCTCGGGCGCCGATGTCGGGGGAACCGTCTTGTCGAGGGGGACCACAACATCGATGGCTGGAGCGCTGGCTTCGGTGCGATGCAACTGAAGCCCGAGTTCGTGAAGAAGGCCTGACCCGCGACGCTCTGCGCGATTGTGCGATTGTGCGATTGTGCGATTGTGCGGTGCCGTCGCGTCGGCCGGCGCCCGCGGCCCTCCGGCCGGGCCCGGCGTGGCGCGCTCCGTCGTTCGTTGTCGGGCCTCCTCGACCCGTCTATCGTTGCGCCCCTTCGATGACCGAGCGACCGCGTCCCGTCCCCGTGTCTGCCGGTCGTCGGCGCGCGCGTCTCGCGGGGCTGCGGCGTGGGGGCGTGATCGCGCTCTCCGGGGTCGTCATGTGCGTCGCATGGGCCGCGGCGCTGCCGGGGCACGAGGTCACGCCGAACTGGTTCTACCCGGTCGTGTGGCGGGGACTTTCGCCGGCCGTGTGGAGCGTGCCCTTGCTCGTCGGGGCGGCGGGCCTCGTGGTCCTCGCGATCCGGCAGGCGTCGGCTGTCCGCGCGCTGGGTGGCCTCGTCGTCGCGAGCTTCCTCGCGCAGATCGGCTCCCTCGGGCTGGTGGGTCCGGGCTTGTCGACCGCGCTCGCGCGTTTCGAGGGCGGTCACGGGACGTTCCTCGCGGCCGCGCACACGCACGCCGCGGCTTGGTGGTCCACGCTCGTGCAGTACGGCCGCCTCGCGCAGGACGGGGCCCTCGGCCCCTTCGCGCCCAGCAAGCCGCCCGGCACGCTCGCCTATTACTTCGCGGTCGATGCGGTGGGGAGCCTCGATCCCCGCGGCGTGCTGCTCGGCCCGATGGTCCGGGCGGCCGAGGCCCGGCCCGCGCTGCGGGCGTTCGCACAGTCCGCGGCCGCGGGCGTATGGGTCTTCCCGGTCACGACGGCGCTCTCCGTGCTCGCGGTCGCGGCGCTGGGGGCCTCGACGACGGGGCGGGCGCGCACGGGCGTGATGGCGGCGGCCCTCTGGGCCACGTGCCCCGCCGTGCTCGTGGTCTCGCATCATACGGATGGCGCGCTCTTCCCCGCCCTCGCCGCCACGGCCTGCGCCCTCGCGACGTTCGCGGCGCGGCAGACGGTCGAGGGGAGGGCACTGCGCGGCGTGGGGCTGGGGCTCGCGGCGGGCCTGGTCGTCGCGCTCTCGGTGTGGTGCAGCTTCGGACTGCTGCCCGTGGTGGGCCTGGCCCTCGCGGGGCAGACGGCGGCGGGGGTGGGCCTGTCCCGGGGCACGACGCTCCGGGCCCGCGCCGGGGCCTCGGTCGCGCCGATGGTCGCGCTGATGCTGGGGTCTCGGCGGGGCTCGCGGGACTCGTCTCGGCGGGGCTGCTTCGCGACCCGGTCGAGGCGTACCGGGTCGCGTTCTTTCACCACTACCAGTGGAAGCTCGGGTTCGTCGGCGGGCGCTTCGGACTCACGGGCGGCCTCGAATTCTGGGCGTGGGCGGGGGCCCCCTTGCTGGTCGGGGTGGGCTTCGCGGGGGCGCGGGCGCTGCGGGACCTCCGGGCCGGGGGCCGGCCTTCGTGGGCGCTCGGAGCGCTGGCCGTGGTCGCGGTGCACCTCGTCGTCATGCTCGCGGCGGGGTCGAACGAATCCGCCCGGCTCTGGCTCTTCGAGGTGCCGTTCTTCGCGGCCCTCGTCGCGGCGGATCTCGAGCGTACGGGGGGCGGCGCCCGCGTCCTGGTGGCGGTGATGGCCATCAGCCAGCTCGCGATCGTGCCGTTCATGCGGGCCGCCCAGCCCTGGTGAGGGGGCACGACAGGGTCCGCCGCCGCACGCCGCCGCGTGATGCGCTACGCTGTCGCCCTCCTGCCATGAGCGAACGTAACTCCGATGCCACGCGTCCCGAGGGCGCCGACGACGCCGCGCCCCAGCCGACGGAGGTCCGCCGCGAGGAAGCCATCCCAGGGTCCGACGAAGGACCCATCGAAGACCTCGGCGACGCGCTCGGTGAAGACCTCGGAGAGGATCTCGGACTCGACCTTTCCTTCGAGGGCCCCGACGAGGCGGGAGAGTCGCCCCTCGACGCCGAGGCGTTCGCGGCGCCGCCCGTTCTCCCCGCCCTCCACGCCGCGGTCCCCGACGGCGGCCTCGCGGCGTCC
>CAIKNO010000685.1 GCA_903828805.1 uncultured Sandaracinus sp.
CCTGCGCGGGTCGAGGGGTACTCCCCATCGATGCTCGACACGCTCTGCGTCGCCGGCGAGGTCGTGTGGCAAGGCGTCGAGTCCATCGGCGAGGGCGACGGGCGCATCGCCCTGTTCCTCACCGATCACGCGCCGCTTCTGGCGACGGTGCCGAGTCCCCTCGAGGGCCAGGTCCACACCGCGATCCGCGATGCGTTGCAGCGACGGGGCGCGCTCCGTTACGACGCGCTGCTCGCGGAGGTCGGCGGCTTCACGCGCGACGTGGAGTCCGCGTTGTGGCGGCTCGTGTGGAACGGCGAGGTCACCAACGACACGCTCGCGCCGCTTCGCTCGAAGCGGCTCGGCACGGCGCGGTCCTCGGCGCACGGTCGACGCGGCCTCGGCTTCACGTCGCGACGCACCGTCAGCCCCGGCACCGAGGGGCGCTTCTCGTGGTTCGGAACCGGCGCGTCCGACCTCACCGCCCGTCGGAGCGCGCAGGCGACCCAGGCGCTCGCGCGGGACGGGGTCGTGGTCCGCGAGGCCGTGGCCGAGTTCGGCGCGCTCTACCCGGTCTTCAAGGCGATGGAGGACGCGGGGCGCGTGCGGCGGGGCCATTTCGTCGAGGGCCTCGGCGCCACCCAATTCTCCGTGCCCGGGACCGAGGAGCGGCTCCGGACGTTCCGCGAACCCGAACCCAACGCACCCGCGCTGCTCCTCGCCGCCTGCGATCCGGCCCAGCCATGGGGCGCGGCCTTGCCCTGGCCGCGGCGGGACGGCGTTCGACCGATGCGCGCCGCCGGCACGCACGTGGTCCTCTATCGAGGCGAGGCCGTCGCGTGGCTCGGACGCAAGGGGCGCACGCTCGGGCTCTTCCTTCCCGACGAGGAGCCCCTGCGAGGGCACACCCTGTCGGCTGTCGCCGCGGCCCTCGGCCGTGCGGTCGATCTCGCACGGATTCCCCCGCTGGTGCTCGCGGAGATCGACGGCGAGCCGGCCTCCGCATCGCGTCTGGCACCGTCGCTCCTCGCGGCTGGATTCCGGGCCTCGAGCGCCGGTCTCGTCCGCAGGCGGGGCGTGCGCGACCCTTCCCCGGCGGGTCGTCCCGTGGAGCGCGAGCGGGAACTCGAGGTTGGTGCCCCGGGAGACGAGGACGAGGCGATAAGCGGGCCTTGGACGGGTCACGACGATGCCTGAAGGCGACACCCTGCATCGCATCGCCCACGTGCTCGGCAGCGCGCTCGGGACGGCACCGATCACGGCCGCGGAGGTGCATCCGCGCTGGAGCCAGGTGCAGACCCACGACCTCGTCGGCCGCTCGGTGCGGAAGGTGGAGTCGCACGGCAAGAACCTGCTGGTGCACCTCGAGGGCGACACGGTCCTGTGGAGTCACCTCCGGATGACGGGCTCGTGGCACGTCTACCGGCCCGGCGAGCCGTGGCTGCGGCCGGTCCGTCAGCGTTCGATCGCGCTCGCCACGGACCGCGCGGTCGCGGTCGGTTTCAACCTGCCCGTCCTCGAGCGGATGAGCACAGCACGGGCGCTGCGCCACCCCGCGCTCGCCTCCCTCGGGCCCGATCTGCTCTCGACCGACTTCGACGCGTCGACGGCGCTCACGCGCTTCCGTACGGCGCCGCTCGCAGCCCTCGGCGAGGCCCTCCTCGACCAGCGGCTCGCGTGCGGAATAGGCAACGTCTACAAGTCCGAGGCGTTGCACCTCGCCCGTCTCGATCCCTGGCAGCGGGTGGAGTCCACCGGGGACGAGACGCTCCTCGCCCTGCTCGAGCGCACGAGGATGCTCATGCGACGGAACCTCGACGGTCATCCCCGCCGCACCCACCACGGCGCCGATGGCGACCGGTACTTCGTCTACGGCCGCGAGGGACGCCCGTGCCGCACGTGCGAGGTCACGATCGCCATGAAGCGACAGGGGCCCGAAGCACGATCGACGTACTACTGCCCGCGCTGCCAGTGCAGTGCGTGATCACATCAGCAGCGAGGCGCAGCCGAGCGTGATGTCCATGCGGGCGTCGGGGTCGGCCTGCACCGTGCGGCAGACCTCCGGGCAGAGCTCGATGCGCGTCGGCATCCCCGGGTCGTCGAAGTACCAACCGCCCGCCGCGCACGCCGCCGGCCCATCGACACGCGTCAGCGCCGCCGCGACCGCGCCGCCGGTGGTCCGGTACGTCACGCCGATCATGTCCACGTCGATCTCGTAGCCGGCAGGCGGTGGGGGCACGTCGAACTCGCAGCGCACCGGCACCCCCGCGAGCACGCCCCGCGCGATCTCGTCGAAGATCGGCGTCCAGTCGGCCTCGCAGACCTTTGCATGCCGGCCTGGCGTGCAATCGGGCACGGGCGCGTTCGCGTCCGTCAGGCAGTCCGACAGCCTGAGGTACGTCGCGCCCACCCGCGCGAGGGAGGAGCACGCCCCGGCGGCGGCGCGCGCCCAGTCCGCGGGCGTCGCATCCCCGTGATAGCCGACGATCGAGTTGTGGATGGGGTGGTCGAAGCCGCCTGCGGGATCGAGCGCCGCCATCGCCGCACGGAACTCGTCGGCGGTGTACGTCGCGGACTCGTCGTCGGTGATCCACAGGAACACCTTGGCCGCCGCGGGACGCAGAAAATCCCTGTACATGGGGTAGTTCGCGAGCATCAAGTCGGGTGCATTGCGGGACGCCACCGACACGTGCAGCGCGAGCAGGCGACCTTCCGGGCCGCCCAGGCACGAAGGCGGCCCCGACCCGAGCGGGGCCGGGATGCACACGCCCTGCGCGTCGGTCTGACGGCTCGCGCTCAGCAACACGATTCGGTAATCCAGCCCGCTGGCGCCCAGGATCGTCGCGAAGTTGTTGAGGTTGCTCTGCACCTCGGAGGCCTCCTCGGTCATCGAGCCCGAGTTGTCGATGGCCACGAGGATGTCGACCGGAACCGGCTCCACGGTCGATTCAGCCGACACCTCACGACACGGCCCGGCGTCGACCGGCATCGGCAGATTGGCATCGACCGACGCATCAGGCCCCGCGTCGGTCTCGCGCCCCGCGTCGACCGCGGCGTCCGGCACGCCGCCCCGGACGCAGCGACCATCGAGGCACACGCGCCCGCCCGAACACTCGGTGCTCGTGGCGCATCGCCCCTCCGAGCCGTTGCCCGCACTGCACCCCGAGAGGCTCATGGCAAGCACGAAGAGGGCGCCGAAGCAGGCGGAGAGTTCGAACCGCGCGGGGAAGAGCATGCACCGTCGCCTTCTGTGAACGCGCTTCGCGCGGGACCCGCAGAGTGCCAGACTCGCTCCGATGCCGCGACTGCCCGTCCCGCCGATGTCCGCCCACACCATCGCCACGCGAAGCGCGGTCGCGTGCGTGCTGCTCTTCCTCGGCCTGAGCTGCGCCGAGCCTCTGCCCCCCCGGTGGCAGATCGTGCATCGACACCTCGGCGGAGGCCTGCTCTCGGTGTGGGGTCGTTCCTCCCGAGACGTGTGGACGGTGGGTGGAGACGACGGCGAAGGTCCGACCGTCATGCACCTGTTCGATGGACGGTGGACGCGCGTGCCCACCTCCGACCGGGGCGACCTCTGGTGGGTCCATGGCTGGGCCGACGGGACCGTCATGGTGTCCGGCGCCGCGGGGCGGATCCTGCGCTGGGACGGCACCTCTTTCAGCGCCATGCCGACCCCCTCGACCGACGCCATCGTCTTCGGCCTCTGGGGGCCGACCCCGGACGACGTGTTCGCCGTCGGCGGCCTGGGCCGGACGAGCGGATTTCTCTGGCACTGGGATGGCGCCGCGTGGTCGCCGGTGGCCCTGCCCGAGGGCTTCGACGGCCGCTCGCTCTTCAAGGTCTGGGGCACGTCGACGGACGACGCGTGGGTGTGCGGAACCGACGGTGTGCTCATGCACTGGGACGGATCCGCGCTCGAGACCGTGGCGTCGAACACCACGAGAACGCTGTTCACGGTTCACGCCCTGGGCGACCGCGTGGCGGCGGTCGGGGGCCTCGGGGCGGCGACCGTCGTGGAGCGACGCGGTGGGGCCTTCACCGACGTCACGCCCGCGTTCGCCGCGCAGCTCTTCGGGGTGGCCCTCGGCCCGGACGACACCGGCTGGGGCGTCGGCCTGAGCGGGACGGTCGTTCGCGACGATGGGAGCGGCTGGGCGCTCCTCGATACGCGCCTCGATCTCGGCGAGACGCTCCACGGCGCGTGGGTCGATCCGGACGGAGGCCTGTGGGCGGCCGGCGGGCAGGTGCTCGCCGCGCCGCTCGTGGACGGTGCGCTCGTCTACTTCGGAACGGCGGAGGTCCCGAGCACCCGCTGAC
>CAIKNO010000686.1 GCA_903828805.1 uncultured Sandaracinus sp.
CTGCTCGCTCGAGCCGCGTCGGCGCGGCCCTCTCGGTCGTCGTCAGCCCCTCGCTCGACGAGGTCCGGCTCGTGGTCGGCGACGTCGTGGCCTGGCGGACCTCGCTGAGCGCGCTCGGCGCGAGCGAGGAGAGCGCGTCGAGCTTCGTCCTCGCACGCCCCATCGAGTATGTCCTCGGCGTGCAGCCCGAGGGGACCATGACCCTCGACGTTCGAACCACCGACGGCACCTCGCTGGCGAGCACCGAGCCCATCGCCTTCGCGGCCACGTCCGCGGTGCAGGTCGCGGTGTGGGGCCGCTCGACGAACCCGGATCCGGGCGCGGCCGAGCGGCCTCCCCTGGCGATGCAGTCGCTGGTCGTCGAGCACGCGCTCTGCGATGCACCGACCGCGATCGAGCGGCCGTTCTCCGAGTCCATCCTGCCCAACGCGGAGGATCCCGCGTTCTGGCAGCCCGCCAGCAGCATCGGCAGCAGCTCCACCGCGTGGACCCCCAACACGCCCGGCAGGACCCCGACGCTCCTCGGCCGCATGGCGTTCGAGATGGGCGAGCGGATCTACCTCGCGCGCCCGCTCGAAGACGGCCGGTTCCGGCCGGTGCAGGACAGCCTGGCCGCGGCTCCGATCGTCCTCGGCCCGAGCGATGCCCTGCCCTGGATGCAGCGCGCGGTGCTCGAGCCCGAGCTGGTCGCCGAGGGCGGTCGCTGGGTGCTCTACTTCGTGGGCGTCGCGAACGACGGCAAGCGCAGCATCGGTCGCGCGGTCGGCGACCCGGGCTTCGGCGAGGTCTTCTCGACCCCCGCCCAGGTCGTCGGCCTCGAGGCGAGCGAAACGCTCGACTTCGACGGCCCCGATCACCTGGCGTCCGACCGGCCGTTCATCCCCTCGCGCCTGCTCGCGGTGAGGACCTCCGAGCGCGCCACCGGGCGAACGGCGATCGCGCTCTTTACCCTCGCGGCGACGAGCGGCAGCACCACCGAGACGGCCACCCGCACCACCAACCTGCAGCTGCCCCAAGAGCCCTCCGGCCTGCGGACGTCGGACATCGTGCACGAGCCCACCTCCGGCCTCGGGTTCGACGCGGACGAGGTCGCCTCGCCTTCCCTCGTGATCGTGCGCGACGTGCTGCGCCTCTACTACGCCGGTCGACGTGGCACGCGGTGGTCGATCGGTTTGCGGGTCTCGCCGGACGGGGTCCACTGGCTCGAGGCGGGCAGCGGCGCGGCCGTCCTCGGCGCGACCGGACGCGGGTTCGACGCCCTCTCGGTCGCGGACCCGGACGCGGTCGTCATGACCGACGCGTCGGGCGTCGCGCGCAGCACGCTTCGGCTCTACTACACGGGCTCCGACGGCCGGACCGAATCGGTCGGGCTCGCAGCGCAGCCGATCCTCGACGGGAGCCCACGGTGAACGCCCAGCCCCGGCGCGCACGCTTCCTCGCACGAGGACGTGCCACGCTCCTCTCCACCACGGCATGCCTCGGTGCCCTGCTCGGCGCGTGTGCCGACGAGTGGCTGCCTCCCGACGGCAGCAGCGGCACGACGGTCGATGCCGGTGCGGACCCGAGCCCGCCACCGTGGACGGACGCGGGGAGCGGGGACTTCGCCGACGCCGGTGCCACCTCGAACCCCGACGACGCCTCCATCCGCGGGGGGTTCGAGTCCGACGAAGTCTGCTTCGATGCGGTCGACAACGACCTCTCGGGCGTGCTCGACTGCGCGGACCCTTCATGTGCCTTGACGCCGGTCTGCTGCGTCGGAAGCGCCGAGGCCGCGTGCTGCACGGGCACCTCGAACGGGTGGTCGGTGCCGTCCGACGCGGTGGCTTCGTGCACGCCGGGGCCGACCACCGGATGCGACGCGCTGCTCGGCATCGCCACGCCGTTCGGCAGCGACGTCCCCCGGATCGAGGGGGGCGGGATCGTCCCCGGAGGGAGCGAAGCCGAGGCGGGCCTGGCGTTCTCGGGCAGGTTCTCTCCACGCAGCGCGATCCTCACGGTGAGCGCCACGGTCGCCGCGCCGACCGGATGCGCCTCCTGCCTCGACGGCGTGGCCCTCTCGCTCGGCCTGACGACACCAGGGCGCACCGTTCCCGAGGCCCTCGTCGGCGTGCTCGTCAGCGGGAGCCGCGGCGACGCGTCGCTCGTGGTCGGAGGCCGCACCGTCGCGCGCCACGGGCTTCCCGACAGCGCGGCCCACACCTACACGCTCGTGACGCATCCCGACGGCGCGGTCTCGCTCAGCACCGACTTCGACTTCGCCGCCGACGCGACCCTCGAGGTCCCCGACGCCGACGTCCAGGTCCTGCTGCACGGCCTGACCTCGAACCGAAGCGCCGCGATGGGGCCGCCTGCGCGGGTCCTGCAACTCGAGGTCGCCTCGCGCGGATGTGACCGCCCGGGCGCCCTCGACCGGGGGGCTCCGACCCTCGTCACAGGCGAGGTTCCTGCGTGGGGTACCGGCTCCTCGGGCGCGCCCACCCTCGCGACGAGCCCCATAACCGGTGCGCTCATGGCGTTCGCATCGGGCGGCTCGATCTGGCTCGCCCACCCCGTGGGCTCTGGCTTCGAGGTCACGGCAGGCGCGGGCCCCGCCCTCGCCCAGGGCAGCATGCCGGGGATGTGGTTCGACCACCCGGATCTGCTCGCGCTCGATTCGAGATGGGTCCTCTTCGTCAGCGCCCGCACCGAGGGTGGCGTCCCGAACGTCCTGCGTGTGGACGGGCCCGAGGGTTGGGAGCCGACCTTCGCGGCCGACGCTCTGCGCCCGGTCTTCACGCCGGAGCCCAGCCTCGGACCGGACGCCGTCATCGGACTCGAGAGCCCGTCCGCCGCGCGCGTCGGAGACACGGTGCTGCTCGCCGCCCGCGCCGTTCATGCGGATGGCCACACGGGCCTGGTGCTGCTCTCGGGAGGGAGCGCGCCCGACGCGTCCTTCACGCTGCAGGACGTCTGCGGGACCGGCTGCACCGACCCGGCGACGGAGACGTCGAGGGCGCTCCACGTTCCCTCGATCGATGCGTTCGCGTTCGATCACGACGAGGTCGACGCGCCCTCGCTCCAGGCGCGACGCGACGGCGTGACCCTGCTCTACTTCGCAGGCCGGCGCGGCACGCGCTGGGCGGTGGGGCTCCTGGTGGGCCACCGCGCAGCATCGCCCGGCAGCCCGTTCGTGTTCCGCCCCGCCTCGCCGTCGGGGCCGCTCCTCGCGGGGTCGGGCATCGGCCTCGACCGGCTCGGCGTTCGCGATCCGGAACCCTTCGAGGACGCGGGCGGCGCCCGCCTCTTCTACACGGGCAGCGACGGGGTCTCGACGCGTGTGCTCGCCGCGTCGATGCGGTAGCGTGGGTCATGCGTTCGCTCCTGCGTTCTTCCGCCCACAGCGCCTGCCTCCTCCTCGCCGCCACGGCGGTCGCAGCCCCAGGGTGCGGCCACCGGGCCTACGTGCGCGCGCCCGTGCCGGTGCTCTCGACCGGCGGCATGGTCGCGGCGCAGCCTGCCTATGCGCAGGCCGCCTACGTGCAGCCCGCCTACGCGCAGCCTGCGTATCCGGGACAGCTTCAGGTCCAGGGCCAGGTCTCCGCGAGCGGTCCTTACGCCACGCAGGTGCAAGGACAATTGCTCTACGTGCCGCTCGAGGCCGCCCAGCTCCCGCTGCAGTTGCTCTCCTCGATCGTCGTGCAGTCGAGCGACGGACGACAGTTCCAGATCACGCTCGACGACATCGTCCAGGGCCTCGGAGGCCGGATCGCGCTGCGGATCCCCGCCGGCGTCACCACCGGCACCGCGACCATCTTCCTGACCACCGGGCAAACCGTGTCGACGTCGTTCCACATCGCCGCGACGACCACCGGGCTCTCGCTCGGCGTCGGTCCCGTCGGGGACCCTCGCTGCGGCTGGCCGACCGGCACGTGGCAGGGCTCCATCTCGACCGAGCGGGGCTCGACCTCGACCGTGTGGCTCGAGACGCAATCCGACTGCCGGACCGTGCGCGGCTACGTGCACCTGCAGTCCGCCGATGGCGGCTCGGTGGACTCGACGATCGAGGGCGTGTGGGATCCGGCGACCTCGACGCTCGTCGCGCGCGACATGCAGCTCTTCAACGCACGCCCCGGTCCCGGCGGATCGTTCTGCGCGACCGATCAGTACCAGCTCCAGATGTCCGCCGACGGCCAGCAGATGACCGGATGGAACATCGTCCAGGACACCCCGTGCCAGAGCCAATCGCAGGTGTGGCTCACCCGCGCGCGGTGAGGTGATATCGTCCCTCCGCCATGGTGAAGCTCCCCCTCCGCCCCATCGCCGACGTCGCCGCGGACCTCGGCCTCCATCCCGACGACGTCATTCCGTACGGGCGTGACAAGGCCAAGGTCGACCTCGCGGCGCTCGACCGTCCACGCCGCGGCAAGGGCAAGCTCGTGCTCGTGTCGGCGATCACCCCGACGCCGGCCGGCGAGGGCAAGACGACCACCTCGATCGGGCTGACCATGGGCCTCGTCCGGATGGGCCGCCGCGCGGTGTGCGCGCTCCGGGAACCGTCCCTCGGGCCGGTGTTCGGCGTGAAGGGAGGCGGGACCGGCGGCGGCCGCGCGCAGCTCGTTCCGTCGAACGAGATCAACCTTCATTTCACCGGCGATCTCCACGCGATCACCGCCGCGAACAACCTCCTCGCGGCGATCGTCGACAACGAGCTTCACTTCGCCGGCCCCGACAGCGCCCTCGGGCTCGACCCGCGCCGCACCACGTGGCGACGCGCCATCGACATGAACGATCGCGCGCTCCGCGACGTCGTCGTGGGCTTGGGCGGGCGCAACGGCGGCGTGATGCGCGAGACGGGCTTCGACATCACCGCCGCGAGCGAAGTGATGGCCGTGCTCTGCCTCGCGTCGTCGCGGCAAGACCTCCAGCACCGGCTCGGGCGCATCGTGGTGGGACGCACCCACGCGCAGAAGCCGGTCACGGCCGACGATCTCGGCGCGGCGCCCGCGATGGCCGCGCTGCTGCAGGACGCGCTGCTCCCCAACCTCGTGCAGACGATGGAAGGCGGCCCCGCGCTGGTCCACGGCGGCCCCTTCGCGAACATCGCCCACGGCTGCTCCAGCATCCTCGCCACGCGGCTCGCGATGCATCAGGCCGACATCGTGGTGACCGAGGGAGGCTTCGGCTTCGACCTCGGGGCCGAGAAGTTCCTCGACATCAAGTGCCGCGCCGCCGGTGTCTGGCCCGACGCCGCCGTCCTCGTGGCGACGCTCCGGGCCCTGAAATTCCATGGCGGCGTGGACCCGAAGGAGGCCGGCAAGCCGAACGCGGAGGCCCTCGAGAAAGGGCTCGCCAACCTCGAGCGTCACCTCGAGACCGCGCGCTTCTTCGGACTGCAGAGCATCGTCGCCATCAACGCCTTCGACAACGACGAGGCGTCGGAGATCGAGCTCGTCCGCGCCCGCGCCGCCGCCCTCGGTGCCCCGGTCGCGCTCTGCCGAGGGTTCGCCCAGGGGGGAGAGGGCGCGCGTGAGCTCGCCGAGCAGGTCGCTTCGATCGTCGAGGGCGCTCCGGCACCCACCGCGCGCTTCGCGTACGCGCTCGAGGACTCGTACACGACGAAGATCGAGCAGATCGCCCGACACGTGTACGGCGCCGACGGCGTCGACTTCGAGCCCGGCGCGCGGGCGGACCTCGCGAAGCTCGAGACCGGCGGCCACGCGGGCCTGCCGGTGTGCATGGCCAAGACCCAGCTCTCGGTCTCGGACGACCCGCGCAAGCAGGGGCGCCCGACGGGCTTCCGGGTGACCGTCCGGCAAGTCCGGCTCAGCGCCGGCGCCGGGTTCGTCGTCGCCCTGCTCGGGGACGTCATGACCATGCCGGGACTCCCCAAGATCCCCGCGGCGCGGAACGTCCGCATCGAGGCCGACGGCACCATCCGTGGGCTGATGCAAAACGACTGAACATCGCCCAGCATCGCCTCCGGCGTGCGGTCGCCCCTTGCCAAGCCAGCCTCCGATGCGCACGCTCGCGGCCATGTCGAACGACCACGAAGCGACCACCCCGCCGAAGGATGCGAACCCCCGGATGGAGGAGCGCCTCCTCGAGAGCCGCACCATCGTCGTCGGCGAGGAAGTGACCGACGCCCTCTACCGGAAGGTGGCCTCGTCCCTGTTGATCCTCGAGCAGCGAGACCCGAACGGCCTCGTCACAGTGCTCGTGAACTCGCCCGGGGGCTCGGCCGACTCCGGGTTCGCCATGTACGACCTCCTGCGGTTCACGACCTGCCCCGTCCGCACGATCGCGAACGGGCTCGTGGCCTCGGCGGCCGTGCTCGTGTTCCTCGCGGCCCCCAAGGGTCAGCGGTTCAGCCTGCCGAGCTCGCGCTTCCTGCTCCACCAGCCGTCCACGATGACGCGCGGACAGTCGTCGGACATCGACATCGCCGCCAAGCAGATCATCGAGCTGCGGCGTCGCTACAACACCATCGTCGCCGAGATCACGGGCAAGACGCTGGACCTCGTCGAGCGCGACTCGGAGCGCGACTTCTGGCTCGGTGCGACCGCCGCGAAGGACTACGGCCTGGTCGATCGCGTCGTCACCCAGCGCATCGACCTCGGGTGAACGCCCCCGCAGACACGGGCCGGGGCGCGCTCGAGCACACCGTCGCAGACGAGGACGAGGGCGCGACCCTCGCCTCGCTGGTCCGGCGATGGTCCACGGGCCAGGACGGTGAGCCGCTGGCCTGGTCCAAGGCGCGCGACCTGTGCCGCACCGGTCGGGTCCTGCTCGACGGGCAGCCCGCGCTCGACGACGCGACCCGCGTGCGTTCCGGGCAATCCGTCGTCCTGACCCCGACCGCCCCGCGACGCACCGAGGGCGTGCTCCCTCGGGAGGACCTCCTGCACGTCGATGCGGACGTGGCCGTCGTGCGGAAGCCCGCGGGCGTGGTGACCGTGCCCTACGACGACGGGGAGCGCGACACCCTCGTGGACCGTGTGCGCGCGCTGCTCGCACGCCTCGACAAGGCGCGACGCGGCGGTGCGGGCGCGGGCCGCGACACCATGGCCGGGGTCGTGCAGCGCCTCGACAAGGACACGACGGGCGTGCTCGTGTTCGCGCGCAACATGCCCGCCAAGCGCGCCCTCGAGGAGCAGTTCCGCGTGCACAGCGTGGAGCGCCGGTACCTCGCGCTCGCGCACGGTGACGTCCGCTCCGACACCGCCGAGACGATGCTGGTACAGGATCGCGGCGATGGGCTCCGGGGCTCGTGGGGCGCGTTCCGCGGGCACGTCGGGCCTCCGCCCCGCGACGCGAAGCGCGCGGTCACCCACCTGCGCGCGCTCGAGCGCCTTCGCGGCGCGACCCTCGTCGAGTGCCGGCTCGAGACCGGGAGGCAACACCAGATCCGCATCCACCTCAGCGAACGCGGACACGCGCTCGTGGGCGAGCCGGTCTACATCCGAGATCACCAGGGGCCTCGTCTGCCGTCGCCACGTCCGATGCTGCACGCCGCCGTGCTCGGGTTCGAGCACCCGCGCGGAGGCGCGACGCTCCGCTTCGAAGATCCTCCCCCGGCCGACTTCGCCGAGCGGCTCGAGGCCCTGCGCGTCCCGCCCCATGCGCCCTCGCGCGGTGCGCGTTGACCGCAGAGCGCCCTTCATTGAAGTCTTCGGACCGGAGCATGACGCCGTCCACCACACCATCGAGGACGGATCCCGAGCGCGGTCTGCTCGTGCCCGAGCCACGGGGCGCTGCGCGAAGGGGCTGGACCGTCGCCGGGCTCGCGTGGCTCGCCCTCATGCTCGTGATCCCGCTGCGCTACTACCTCGGTGACGACCTCTACGACGAGCGCTTCGCGTGGCGGATGTTCTCGGCCGTGCGCGTTCAGACCTGCGCCGTGCAGGTGACCGAGGACCGCGGCGAAGGGCCGCAGCGCCTCGCGTTGATGGAGGTCCTGCCCGCGCCGTGGACGGCCCTGCTCGAGCGCCACCGGCCCGCCGTCGTGGCGCGCTTCCTCGCATGGCGCTGCGAGGTCCCGGGCATGCAGTCGGTGTCGATGACGAGCGTGTGTCGCGATGCCGCAGGACAGCCCCTGCCCGCCGTCGAGCGGACACGGACGTGTACCGACGGACGGGTCCGGGTGCAGGGCCCAAGCGCGGGGGAGACGCCATGATGGAGCGCGCCGCGCGCTACTGGCTCGCGCCGCTGCCGGCCGTCCGGTCGTGGATGCTGTTCCGTTCTTTCTTGCTCGTGTTCGCGCTCGACCTCTTCGCCGACCACCCCGCGCCGGGCTGGCGATACGGCACGGCGGGCTTCAACGTCGCTCACTTCGAGTGGATGGACCGGGCGTTGCCCGTGCCGTCGAGCGCGTTCTACGTCGGGATGCTCTTCGCGCTCGGCCTGTCGGCCTGCGTCGCGGCGCTCGCCGAGAGGCCGCCGCGCGCGCTCGTGCTCGCGATCGCCGCCGGGTATCTCTGGTCGTGGTCGTGCTCGATGCACGATAGCTACCAGCACCACTACCTGCTGAGCCTGATCTGGTTCGCGTTCGCGACGTTCCCCCCGCTGTCCTCGCGTGCGATGTTCGGAGCGCCCTCCGAGCTCCGCGGTGCGCCCACGGGCACGCCGCCATCGAAAGGACGCGCGGGGCGCGACGTCCCGCCCCCCCCGACCCTCGAGGGCGCCCTGCCCCACGGGCTCGTGCCCACCGCCTCATCGTTCGGGCTCGTGGTCGTGTGGACGACCGCCGCGGTCGTGTACGCGTACACGGCCGTCTCGAAGACGGAGGCCGACTGGATCGGCGGCGCGGCCTTGCGCACGCTGACCCGCGAAGGGGCCGCGGTTCCTTCGGTCGTGCGCGCGTTCGCGACGCTGGGGCTGGAGGGCGATGCGCTCTGGTGGTTCCTCGGGCACGCGACCGTCGCCCTGCAAGTGGCCTGCGCCCTCGGATACGCCTGCGCGCCGCTGCGGGACCGCGCCACCGGGCGCGCGCGCACCGTGCTCGACGCAGCCGCGTTCGTCGTGATGGTCCTCGCGCTGAGTTTTCACCTCGGCGCCGAATCGTTGGGCCTCGAGATCGGCTGGTTCAGCGGATACATGATCGTGCTGGCGCTGGTGACGTCCCTGCCCGCCCGCGCCCTGTCTCTGATGGCGCTCTTCGCCACCTGGCCTGTGCGGGCGGTCGCGGCCCGGAGCGCGCCCTCGCCCATCGCCACCGCCATCCTGTCCCTCGGCGTCGCCGTCGGGCTCGCCACCGCGGGCATGGCCGCCGATCTCCCGGGCGTGGCGGCCGCCACGACGATCGCCGCCGTGGTCCTCATGGCCTCTGCGGTGGCTGCGCTGGTGCGGCGCGACGGAACCCGAGACGTCCGCAACGCCGCGTTCGCCCTCGGCCTCGCGGCTTTCGCGATGACGGTCGCGATGCAGCGCACCGACACGCGCTACGACTACTGGCGCTTCGCCGGCGGCGACTTTCGACGGCGCGGGGAGTGGCAGCTGGCCCTCGATGCGTACACCCGCGCCAACCGTCACGCCCCCGCGGGGCAGGACCGCGGATCACGCATCGAGGAGATGCGCGCACGGATCCAGTCCGAGGGGCCACGTCGGGCCCCGCACCCTTGAGGGCCTGCGACTGCAGGAGACGACCGCCATGACCCGCCCACGCCTCGATGGAGATCGCATCATCCTGCCCGGGATCGCGAGCACGCACTCGCATGCCTTCCAGCGGGCGCTGCGGGCGCGGACGCAGCGGCGCAGCGGCGCGCGCGGCTCGTTCTGGAGCTGGCGCGGCTTGATGTACGAGCTCGCCCGTCAGGTCACCCCCGAGGATGTCTTCGACCTCTCACGCTTCGCGTTCGTCGAACTGGCCGCCTGCGGGGTGACGGCGGTCGGCGAGTTCCACTACCTGCATCACCAGCCGGACGGGACCCCGTACGACGATCGCCTCGCGCTCTCCGACGCGGTCATCGCCGCCGCGCGCGACGCGGGCCTGCGGATCACCTTGCTCCGGGTGCACTACGAACGCGCAGGGCGAGACGCGCCCCCGGTGGGCGCGCAGCGGCGGTTCTCCGACGCCGACGTCGCGTCGACCCTCCGGGACATCGAAGCGCTCTCCGCCCGGCACGCCGGCGATGACGGCGTGCGTGTCGGCGTGGCCGCCCACAGCGTGCGGGCCGTGCAGCGATCGTCGCTCGGCGTCCTTGCCGGTGCCGCGAGGGCCCATCGCATGCCGATGCACGCGCACGTCTCCGAGCAGCGGCGCGAGATCCGTGAATGCCTCGCCGAGCACGGGCTGCGACCGGTCGAATTGCTCGCGGAAGAAGCGGTCCTGGACGGTCGCTTCGTCGCGGTCCATGCCACCCACCTCCGACCCCACGAGGCGCGGCTCCTCGGGCAGGCGCGCGCGTTCGCGAGCGTGTGCCGGACCACGGAGCGGGACCTGGGGGACGGCCTGCCGGACGTGCATGCACTCCGCCGTGAAGGCGCGCGGATCTGCCTCGGCACCGACAGCCATGCCGTCAGTTGCCCGTTCGAAGAAAGCCGCGCGATCGAGCTCGACGAACGCACCCGCGCCGAAGCGCGACACGTCGCGGCCGACGCCGACGCGCTGCTGTCGGCGATGGGCGCCGACGGGTATGAGGCTATCGGGTGGGATGGACGCGAGACCGACGACGAGGTGCACCTGGACGCGCTCGACCCTGCGCTCGTCGGGACCAGCGCGAGCCCGGAAGGCCTCGCCGACGCGGTGGTCTGGGGGGCCAGCCCCCGCGCCGTTCGCACGGTTCGCGTCGCGGGCAGGACGATCGTCGAGGACGGCCGGCACGTACGAGAGGCGGAGGCCCGACGGGGCTATCTGGCAGCGCTCCGAAGGCTCGGCATCGGCTGAACCCGCACGAGCATCTTCCCCGGCCACGCGAGCTGCAGCCGCAGGCGCATTCAACAGCCGCAGGCGCATCCAGCAGCCGCAGGCGCATCCAGCAGCCGCAGGCGCATTCAACAGCCGCAGGCGCATCCAGCAGGCGCATTCAACAGCCGCAGGCGCATTCAACAGCCACGAGCGCAATCAGGCCCGCAGCCCGCTCGAAGAGCGGACCCGGGCCTGGAAGGCGACGGCACGACCGTCCTGAGCCAAGCCTCC
>CAIKNO010000687.1 GCA_903828805.1 uncultured Sandaracinus sp.
ATCCCGAGCCCCTCGATCAGCGGCTCGGGCTCGAGCAAGCCGTGGAGGCTCTCGAGGGCGATGCGCGAGACGAACGTGGGAATCGTGTGCACCGGGGACTCTGATCGGGCGGCGCGGCCGCATCCGCGTCCTCACGACTTCTAACGGATCGCGGGCGCCGGCGTCGAGCGTGCCGGCGAGGGCGCGGTGGGCACGCGCGGCCTCGAACCTCGACGAGGCGGGCGAGAGGTCCGCGTTCGAGGAGATGAGAGCGCGTCGGACGCGAGCGCGGCTTGCACCCGAGTTGAGAACGCTTATCATCAGCCCGTGAAGTTGAGAATCATTCCCGCGTGGCGCGCACTCGTCCGCCGGCCCGTGCACTCGCTGGTCGCGCCCCGCTGGGCGCTCGCGGTCGTGGCGGGTCTGTCCGGCGCCTCGGGGGGATGCGTGGTCGTGTCCACCACCCGGTCCGCGCCGCCGGGCTCCGACGTCGACGCGGGGGCGCCGTTGGACGCGGGCGGACGCGCGGTCGGCGCGGACGCGACGCGGCGTGTGCTCGGCGCCCTGGGCTCGGGCGTCATCCTGCCGGCGGTCCGGGACTTCGATGCGGCCGCGGCCGCGCTCACGTCCGCCGTCGAGGCCCACGCCGCCTCGCGCTCCGACGCCGACCTCCGCGCGGCTCAGGACGCGTGGGTGGTCGCGATGGAGCGCTGGCAAGGCCTCGAGATGATGCAGATCGGACCCGCCGCGATGGCCGGCACCGCCGCTGCGCCGGGGGCGGTCGGAGGGCGGGATCTGCGCGATCAGATCGACGCGTGGCCGCTCGTGAACCGATGCCGCATCGACCAGGAGACGGTGAGCCGCGACTTCGAGGACGAGGACGCGTTCGCCGCCGAGACGGTGAACGTCCGAGGCCTCGGCGCGATGGAGTACCTGCTCTTCGCGCCCAACGCCTCGAACGGGTGCGGCGCCAGCGCGGAGATCAACGCGTCCGGCGCGTGGGCTGCGCTCGGTGAGGATGGCGTGCGGACTCAGCGCGCCCGCTACGCCCTCACCCTCGCGCGCTTGGTGCAGCGCAGCGCCGTCACGCTGCGCACCGCGTGGGAGCCGTCCGGCGAGGACTGGGCAGGTCAGCTCGCGCGCGCTGGCGAAGGAGCGAGCGCATTCTCGAGCGCCCAGGAAGCGCTCAATGCCGTGTCGGACGCGATGTTCTACCTCGACACCGAGGTGAAGGACATGAAGGTCGCGGGCCCCGCGGCGCTCGGGGACGCGTGCGCGGCGTCGAGCTGCCCCGACCTGCTCGAGTCGCGCTGGGCGGGCCGCAGCCGCGAGCACATCGCCGCGAACCTCGTGGCCTTCGAGCGCCTCTTCCTCGGGGATGCGCCGGAGCGCGACGCGCCCGGCTTCGACGACCTCCTCGTCTCCGTGGGCGCGCCGGACACGGCGTCGCGGATGGCCGAGGCCATCGCCGCCGCGCGCCGGGCGGCCGAGGCGCTGCCGAGGATCGACGGGTCCTCACTCGAGACCCACCTCGCGGCCTTCGCCGCGCTCTACGACCTGCTGCGGACGGTCTCGGAGCTGATGAAGACCGAGGTCGTGACGGTGCTCGACCTCGACCTCCCCGAGAGCGCGGCCACGGACAACGACTGAGCGGGCGATGCGGGAGGAACCTTTCTCGTGGTGGGCGCACGCCCACGCGCGCACCGACGCGGCGGCGCTCGCGGCGTTCCGGATCCTCTTCGGACTGCTCGTGGCCACGAGCGCGCTGCGCTTCCTCGCGTTCGGTTGGGTCGACCGGTTCTTCGTGGCGCCGCGCTTCTTCTTCCCGTACTGGGGGTTCGGCTGGGTCGCGCCCCTGCCCGCGCCGTGGATCCACGGGGCCTTCGTCGTGCTCGCGCTCTCGGGCATCGCGCTCGCCCTCGGCCTCTTCTACCGGGCCGCGGCGTTCACCACGTTCGTGGTGTTCACGTACGTCGAGCTGCTCGATGTGACGAACTACCTGAACCACTACTACCTGGTCACGCTGCTCTCGCTGCTGATGTGTTTCCTGCCGCTCGGGCGGGCGTACTCGCTCGACGCGCGTCGGACGCCGGCGCTCGCCGTCACGACGCTGCCGCGCTGGGTCAGCTGGTTGCTCCGCTTCCAGGTCGGGGTGGTCTACGTGTTCGCCGCGCTCGCGAAGGCCACCGAGGACTGGCTCGTCCACGCGCAGCCGATGCAGATCTGGCTCGCTTCGCGGACCGACACGCCGATCATCGGCCCGCTGCTCGACCGCCTCGAGATCGCGCACGCGATGGGGTGGGCGGGGTTCCTGTACGACCTGACCATCCCGCTCTGGCTCTCGTGGCGGCGCACCCGTCCCTTCGCGTACGGGGTGCTCCTGCTCTTCCATCTCGGCACCCAGATGCTCTTCGAGATCGGGATGTTCCCGGCCATCATGACCACCGCGGCGCTGGTGTTCTTCTCGCCGTCGTGGCCTCGGCGCCTGGGCCGTGCGCTCGGGCTCCGGCCCGCGGCGGCGCCACCGGACGAGCCCGGGCACGCGCGGTGGACCTCGGCCCGGCGAGCCTCGGCGATGGCCCTCGCGGCGTGGTGCGTCGTGCAGGTGCTCGTGCCGCTCCGCGCCCACGCCTACGGCGGGAACGTGCTCTGGCACGAGCAGGGGATGCGCTGGTCGTGGCGGGTGATGTGCCGGGAGAAGAACGGCAGCGTCGTCTACCGCGTCCGCGCCGACGGGTGGGCGCACGAGCGGTTCGTGCCGCCGACCCGCTACCTCACCGACCATCAGGCGCGCGAGATGTCCACGCAGCCCGATCTCATCCTCGCGCTCGCGCGACACATCGCCGACGTGCAGCGGGCGCGCGGATTCGCGCACGTCGAGGTCCGCGTGGATGCGTTCGCTTCGCTGAACGGTCGACCGATGGCCCGGTTGATCGACCCGGACGTCGATCTCGCGTCGGTCGCGCCCTCGCTCGCGCCCGCGTCGTGGATCCTCCCGGCCCCCGAGGGGCCGCCCATCCGACTCACGCGGCGCACGATCGCGGCCGTGGATTGAACCGATGAAGACCTCCACCACGCTCCTGCTCGCGCTGCTCCTGCTCGCCTCGCCCTCGTCGGCGCAGGACACCCCACGGCCTGCGGCCGAGGTCGTCGCGGCGCCGGACGAAGGGCACGAAGGCGCGGCGTCCGCGGACGGCGCCGACGAGGAGGCGGCGTCCTCCGACGAGGGCGACGATCTGCACACCGGCGACGTGCTGGTGCAGGCCCAGGCCGAGGAGGTCTTCCACACGCCCGGGTCGGTCCACGTCATCGACGAGGCGCAGCTCGAACAGCTCGACTACAACGACCCGCTCGCCGTGCTCGCCCAGGTCCCCGGGGTGTACGTGCGGCAGGAGGAAGGCTTCGGGCTGCGGCCGAACATCGGCCTGCGCGGCGCGAACGCCGAGCGCAGCCGGAAGATCACGCTGCTCGAGGACGGGGTGCTCATGGCGCCGGCGCCGTACTCCGCACCGGCCGCGTACTACTTCCCGCTCGTCGCCCGGATGACGGGGGTCGAGGTGTCGATGGGCCCCTCGTCGATCCTGCAGGGGCCGAACACGATCGGCGGCGTGATCGACTTCCGCGGGCGCTCGATCCCGACGCGTCGCGAAGGCCGGATCGACCTGGCGATGGGCAACACGTGGTACGGCCGGGTGCACCTGCACTACGGGGACTCGAACGCGTGGGGCGGTTTCCTCGTGGAGGCGATGCACCTCCGCTCGAGCGGCTTCCGCGAGCTCGACCGCGGGGCGCGCGACACCGACACCGGGTTTCACCGGACCGACGTGCTCGCCCGCGGCGAGCTGCACGGCGCGCTCTCGTCCGACGTCTACCACCGCCTCGAGGCGACGGCCGGACTGGGGCTCGAGCAGTCCAACGAGACCTACCTCGGGCTGACCGACGCCGACTACGCGGCGAACCCCTACCGACGCTACGCCTCGACCCAGCTCGATCGCATGGAGTGGCTGCGCACCCGCGCCCAGCTGCGCTACGAGCTCGATGCGGGCGACAATTTCCGACTGACGGTCACCGCTTACCGGCACGACTTCGACCGCACCTGGAACCGCCTCGACCGGTTCTGCGAGCGCATCGGGCGGCCGCTCGGGAGCCCCGTCGGGACCGCCTCGGCCTGTGCGGACGGCCCCGCGTTCGACGCCGTGCTCGGCGACCCCACGGCGGGCCGCGCGCCGTACTACGAGCTGCTCTCGGGCCTCGTGGATTCGGATCCGAATTCGACGGAGCGCCTGCTGGTGGTCCGCAACCATCGGACCTTCGTCGCGCAGGGCCTGCAAGCCCACGCCGACGGTCGCTTCACCACCGGCGACTTCGCCCACCGGGTGCAGTTCGGCGCGCGCATCCACTACGACGACGTGAACCGCGTTCACACCGGCGACGGCTACCTGATGCAGTCGCAGCAGCTGGTGCACGGACCGGAGGCGGCGATCGTCCTCGACCGGAACACGGCGTCGGCGTGGGCGCTCGCCGCGTACGTCAACTGGGCCATCACGTGGCGCGGGTTGACCCTCACGCCGGGGATCCGCAGCGAGAACATCTGGATGGTGGCGCAGGACGCGCTCGCGGGGTCGCGGCAGACCACCGATCAGTTCGCGGCGCTGCCCGGGCTCGGGGCGCAATACGCGCTGACACAGGACCTCGCGGTCTTCGCCGGGGCCCACCTCGGGTACTCGCCCGTGTCCCCTGGGCAGGCGGAGGGCACGCTCCCGGAGACGGCGTGGAACTACGAGGTCGGCGGACGCTACGGGCAGGTCACGGACGTCACGCACGCGCAGACCGTGTTCTTCGTGAGCGACTACCAGAACCTGTCGGGGCAGTGCAGCGGTGCGGGCGGAGGCTGCGGCACCGACGCGCTCGACTCGATGTTCAACGCGGGCTCGGCGCTCATCCTCGGCCTCGAGGCCGAGGCCGCGCACACGTTCACGATCGACGCGGTGTCGATCCCCGTGCGGGGGAGCTACACGTGGACGTGGACGAGGCTCGGCTCCTCGTTCACGACCGACAGCGCGACCTTCGCGGACGTGCGCGAGGGAGATCGTCTCCCCTACGTTCCCGAGCATCAGCTCTCGGTCCAGAGCGGCCTCGAGTGGGGCGTGCTGCGGCTGAACGCGAACGGGTCGTACGTGTCGGCGATGCGCGACACGGCCTCGCAGGGCGAAGTCGCGAGCGCGATGCTCACCGACGAGTTCTTCATGCTCGATGCGTCGGCGAGCGTGGAGGCCCTGCCGGGGTTCCACGTCTACCTGCGCGGCGAGAACCTCACCGATGCGAGGCCCATCGTGTCGCGACGGCCGTGGGGCGCGCGTTCGGGCAAGCCGGTCCTCGTGCAGGCCGGGATCCAGATCGATCTTCGTTGAACGGAACAGGAGCTGTGATGGCAAGAGCGGCAGGACGGGTTCTCGTGGTGCTCGCGCTCGCGGGCGGTGTGGGTGGGTGCGGCGGAACCTCGGCGACGCCGGATGGTGGCGCGGCCGATGGGGGTGCGGTCGACGCGGGGATGGAGGCGCCGGACGGTGCCGTCGCCCTCGACGTGCCCGCGACGTATGCCTTCGAGAGCCGGTTCGTCCCGGGCGCGAGCTCCGTCGCGTATTCGGGCCAGGCCGCGCGCGGCCTGCTCGGGCTCGCGCTGCGGCGCTTCATCGACGGCCTCGACATGCAGATCGCGACGGGCGCGTACGCCCCGCGGGACGTGAACGGCGACGGGACCGAGGACTCGATGGCGCAGACGGTGCTCGCGGACCTCGAGTACTTCTTCGGGCCGGACGCGGCGGCGAGGGCCGACGACCCGCACCGGACGCCGCTCCCCGCGGGGCTGAGCCCGCAGCAAGCGACGTGGGGTGAGCTCTCCGCGACGGCGTTCCTCCTCGAGAAGTTGGCGGGCAACGACACGACGACCGACCACCGCGACTGGTCGATGGCGTTCACCGGCTTCTCGCCCACGGCGACGCGGCTGTTCCGCGGCGGCTCGCCGAGCGTCTCGACCCCGACGGGCCTGGTGCGTGCCGCCTTCGCCACCGTGGCCGCGAACGCGCAGGACGCCTACGACGGCGCGGACCGGCTCGGACCGGACGGCGCGCGACTGCCGG